>CALLLZ010000331.1 GCA_938008005.1 uncultured Marinicella sp.
ATGATTTGTCAAAGATGAGTTATGACTCTGCGGATTATGTACACTTGTTTACTGACGCCAAGAAAGTGGTGTTTGAAGATCGGGCCAAGTATTATGCAGATCCAGAATTCAACCAAATTCCTGTGACTGCATTAATTTCCAAAAGTTACGCAAAAAAACGTGCTGCTTTGATTGACTTGGAAAAGGCGGGCAAGCACTATCCGGCAGGTAACCCAGCATTAGGTCGTGGTGACACCATATACCTGACAACTGCTGATAAGGAAGGGAATATGGTGTCATTGATCCAAAGTAACTACCGTGGCATGGGTTCTGGAATGACTCCGCCAGGTTTGGGGTTTATTTTGCAAGATCGGGGTGAAATGTTTTCACTCAAAGCAGGACATTTTAATGAGTATGAAGGCGGAAAAAGGCCTTTTCATACCATCATTCCTGCATTTGTTACCAAGGACAATAAACCATGGATGAGTTTCGGTTTGATGGGTGGTGCCATGCAACCACAAGGCCATGCTCAAATCATCATTAATATGGTTGATTTTGGTATGGATATTCAGGCAGCAGGTGATGCACCAAGAATCCATCACACTGGCTCATCAGAACCGACCGATGAAATGATGAATGACGGTGGGATCCTGAATTTAGAAACAGGCTTTCCTTATAGCACCATCAGGGAATTGATGCGTAAAGGGCATAGAATTCAATTTGCCAATGGCCCCTATGGCGGTTATCAGGCCATCATGAAAGCTGAAAATGGTGTGTATTGGGGTGCTTCAGAATCAAGAAAAGATGGACATGCAGCAGGTTATTGAATTAAGTGGTTTTGATGATTGTATTTTTAATACTTTTTTTGTACTATTAACAACCAACGAAAAATGCTGTACGACAATGTTTGTTAGCAAGCCTATAGCTACTTCAGTTGCATTTGTGTTCTGATAAAAATTAAGGATAAGAAAGTCATGAAAAAAATAATTACTACCATAAGTGCTATGTCTTTAACGCTTCCATCTGGAGCGAAAAATATGGATGAAGACATTGCAGAATTTATTACTCAAGATGATATGAAAGTGTTGTATGCCAGCGAAGAAAGTTTCAAAGGTAGTGGGTTTATAGATCTTACAGTAGAGAAAACTGTGTTGTGGTCAAGAGATTCTGATAACAGTGGCGATGTGACTTTAGGAGACGAACTTAAGTATACAGTTAAAGTGATCAATTTAGATGGGTTTGAAGCTGCAAATATACAGTTATTTGATTTGTTAGACAGCAAAATTAATCTGAATTTAGGCACTGTAGCTGTAACTCAAGGTATAGTGACTTCGGGTAATGACTTTTCTGACCCGCTGAATGTTGTTGATGTTGAATTTGGTAATATTGCACCCAATTGGTTTGCACAGGCAGAGTTTGATGTCACCATCACCAGTTTGGAGCCTGGTGTCAATGTCATCAACAATTCTGCCGAAGTTTATGGGCCATCGGGTTCTTTCTTCATTTCTGATGATCCTAATACACCCTCATTGGATCCAACCAGAATCAATGCATATGGCGCAATTCCTGACATTATTTATGCCAATGGCTTCGAGTTTCAAGGTAGTGGTGCTTTTTAGTTTTTAAACTGATCTTATGGAACGTTATGATGCGTTGAATCGCTTTCATGCTTGGTATGAACATTGGCATCGATACCATTGGATTGGACCCCATTTAAATCATAAAACAGTTGCTGATTTGGCTTGTGGAGAAGGCTACGGCAGTGCTTTGTTAAGTCATCATGCAAAACAAGTCTGGGCTTTTGATATTGACCAGGAAACCATTCAGCAAGCAAAAGAAAAATACCAACATTTAGGCGGTGTAATATTTAACACTGCCAATGTTCTGGACACGCCGATAAAAGACAACAATATGGATGCAGTTGTTTCATTTGAAACTTTGGAACATTTGGCTGAACATGAAGAATTGTTGACGGAATTTAAAAGAATTTTAAAAAAGAATGGTTTGTTGGTGATCTCTACACCTGATAAGAACGTATATTCAGCGACAGATGCCCACCACAATGAGTTTCATGTTAAAGAACTTGCTGCAGAAGAGTTTCAAGAACTGATGAACAGAAATTTTAAACATGTTTTGTATTTTGGCCAGCAGTTTCAGGCCAATTCATTAATCTCGTTGCAACCACAAATTCAAGAACATGATTCAAATACTCAGGCATTATTGGTGGCGCAAGGAAAAGAGTTTAAGTATGCGAAAAATCAACAGTTACCAACCTATTTAATTGCTGTAGCCAGTAATGATTCAGCAGCTATAGAGTCATTTAGACAATTACCAGCTTCAACTTTTAATGATGCCAATAACAGTTTGTTTAATCATTATGAGGCTCAGGTTGAGCGTATGATGCTAGCCGACCAAAGACTGGCAGAGCTAGAGCAACAATTGACTAAACAAAGTGCTGTGATTACTCAGCTACAAGCAAGGCTGGGTTTGTAAATTAACTGGGTTAAAATAATTGTCCACAATATTGGACCTTCTATTAATCAGATGCGCTTTTAATTTATTCCTAATATTTCAAGCCATTGATTTTGATGTTCTTCTAGCCAATAATTTTGGTGCACCCAATTCATCATGGCTTGGCCATTTTGGCGCAACAATTTGCGGTTAGAGTTTAAGGTTTGAAGTTGTTTGACCCATGTTTTGAAATCATTAGGTAGCAACATTGCTGGGCTTTGGTGGTAACAAGACAAGTCTGAAGCCATCACAGGCAAGCCTAAAACGCCATACTCAAGTAGTTTCAATGAGCTTTTGGATCGATTGAACGGGTTGTCAATCAGCGGTGCAACCCCTAGATTGAGATTCAAACTTTGTAATTTTTCTGGGTATTCTAAAAAATTAACTGGTTGGTGAAACTCAAGTTCATATTTACTTAAACCTGTTGGTTGATCGCCAAAAAAAACCCAATCACAGAATGAATGAGTCTGTTTGACCACTTGTTTTAGCCAGTTTAAATCAGCCTGATGTTGCCCTGCCCCTGCCCAACCAACACGAAGGCGTTTTTTGGGCGGTATTACGTTTGGTTGATTGGGCCAAATATGTTGTGATAAGCGGTTTGGGATGACAGCAATATTGGAGTGGTAATGATTAAATCGCTGGGCTAGTTGAGAGGTGCTAACGATGAATGTATCGGCTAAACTGCAAGCCAGTTTGATTCGAGTTTCGATGTCGTCAGGAATATTTTTAGAGAATGGGTTGTATTCGGGTATTTCAGTTAATAAGTCATCAATACTGATGATGATACGAATATTAAGTTGTTTCTTATATTGATTCAAGGCAGCCAGCTGTTGGTCGGAATAAAAACCATGAAGAAACAATATATCGGCTTCCATGCGATAAAGTTCATAAGGTGTTGGAATTGCTTTTTGACTTCTGTTGTATAAAAAATGAACGCTGATCTTGTTGTTTGCCGCTAAGGTATTCAGTGGTGATTTAACTCGGTAAAAGCCTGAGGCCCAGTCGTCTTGTGCATAAGCCACTATTCTGGTTAAACGCTTGGGTGTTTTGAATGTAGTCATCATTAAGTCCAGTTCATTGTCTTGTCGACAACTGAGTGCTTTGGGGTAATGTGATTGAAGTGGGAGGTGACCATTTTCTTCAATCATTTGCTTTCGTTGCTTGTTAAGATTTGGCAGAATGATTGGTTTTTTCAGAGAAGGTAAGCCTTTTTTATACAGGTCGTTTATGGCCAATACCCCTATTGAATATCCATTTTGATGTAAGGTCTTAGATATCCTTAATGCCGTAAATAAGCTTTCATCATTTTGATAAGTTTCAACCACGTTATGCCAGGCTTGGGCAGTAAATAGCCAGCAATCATCATCTAGCCATTCATGCTCATGCACGGCATTTGGTGAATAAAAGCGCAGGTCTTTGATGCGACCAATGCCTTGGAAGTGGTTGGCAGCCCCAGTTTTTTTAGCTATCAAATATTGTTTGGTAACATCTCTGGCTGCAGGGATGGTTAAGGTGTCAACATGGCTTTTGTATAATGCACTCAACATTTGCGCTAAACAGTGATCATGGGAAAAGCGGATGTTATCAGCTATAACAAAAACTGCAGCATCACTGCAGTCCATTGATTGAATGAAAAGTGTTTTTTCTTTGTGATTGATGAAGTTTAATTGTGCTTTTATTGAATTGTCCCAAACTTGTTGTTGGTACTGCCTTTTTAAAGCATTTAAAGCTTGGCCTGTAAGTTGAGTTTCTATCAATACGCATACTTCATTTGGTGTTGATTTATGTTTTGTTAGTTGAATTTGCTGTTGTAGTTTCCAATGGGCTGCATATTGATGATCGGCCATTGTGTAACATAAGTAGGGAAAGTGCATCAACTGATTGGGATATTCATGATAAAGAAATAGCATAACTTTTTGAAGGTTAAGCTGTGTTGACCAAAAGCTTTGATTTATGAGGTTTTTTATTAATTGAGGTTTGAGTAGTAAGCAACCCATGTTTAGCTGGTTGAGCAATAAGTTTTGCCAAGAAAAACGACCCATGAATTGAGGTGCATAGATTTGTAGTTGTTTGTTGTGTAGTGCATAATCAGCTAAACTGGCGATTTCGTCGTCTTGCTGGAACTGGTGCAACCAATTTCCTATGTTTTCATTGACTAGACTGCCTGCATTAATAAGCAAAACGAAATCTGTATCTATGACTTTTTTTAGTGCGTGGGCAGTGATGGGATTATGAATAATGGGTAAGTGTAAATGCAGGTGCAAACTGTTTTTGGTTTGATGAACCTCTGTTTCGTTTTGGCCTAAAATAATTACATTCAGATGATGTGGGGGTGCTAACCAATCGTTCGCTGCCTCTAGAGTCATTGGGGCATCTAACCACTTTTGCATAAGTTGATATGCGTTGATTTTTGGTGAAGCTAATAAATGTTGTTTTGTATGTACTGGTATAGGTTGTGTATTTTTATTTGTGATTGAGGATTCATATATTTGGCTGAGTATAGTGGTGGCATCAGCGCTTGGAGCAGTGTATTCAATTTGTTTGATCCGTTGTTCTGATCGTTGCAGTTTGATCATTTGAGTAACTGTGTTTGCCAAGCTATTGATGTCATTGGATTCAAACAATAGGCCGTTGACTTTGGTTTTAATGCGGCTTTTATAGACGCCTATATCTGGTGCCACTACTGGTATACCATTGATCATTGCTTCTGTCAGAGTGATCCCATAAGTCTCAGGTATTTGTGTTGTGAAGACAATGATGTCAACGGAGCTAAGTAGTTGAGGTAAATCGACACTTTGGTAGACGCCTCGAGTGAAGATAGACGTTTGATCCAATTGGTTTTGGTAAGTTGGGTCAATGCCGCCTATAATTTCCCAGTTGATATTTTGATCAGATATATGATGATATAAGTCAATGAACATCTGTGCGCCTTTAAGTGCGCCAAATTGACCCAGGAAAGCCAGTTTAACCTTGTGGCTTGATATGGGTTTTGTAGGTGTAAGTTGAGTATCAAGAAAACTGGGGACGAGTACCAAGGATTTGTGTTTAATGTTTAGGTGTTTTTGACTGTAAGCTTGTAATAAATAATCACTGCAAAAATATAATTTATGGGCATGTTTGATGTTATCTTTCCAAATTTGTTCTCGCAGGCTTATATAAGACTGAGTGGTTAGCTTGGTTTTCTGTGTTTTTTCTTGGATGCATTGATGGCATTGTTGGTTTTGTATTTCAGCGGATAACTTGCCGCAATAAATTTCTTGTTGATTGACTGTGTTACTCAGAGAGAAGATTTGACATAAGCCATTGTGATCGTGAAAAAACATGGCGTAAGGAATTTCAAGCTGATGGCAAATTTGTGGCCAAACGGCTGTTCCTATACCAACCAGTGAGTGGAAGTGTACATGTTGAAAGCCACCCCATTCTAAAAGATGCTTAAAATATAAGTCTGTTTTGTGGTTGTATAGATCAGCTGGAAGGTTGAAAATTTTATGTTCTGGTTTAAATGCATCCATGTCAATTTCAATTATTTCAATTGATGATTCTGTGGTTGATGGTTTGTTACTGCTTTTTACCAGTAAAGTGTGTTGAAATTTATCATCAAAAGACGTTATCAAGGATTTGGTGAACATTTCTACCCCGCCTTTATTGTTGATGCCATGAACGACATGTAACAACCTAGGCTGTGATATTTTATTTTTTTGTAGCCATTGCTTAATCCATTGAACTGGGTTGAGCTTGATAAATCCCAGGACGTCTTCTGAATACGAAGGCCACCTAAGATCAAGCAGGTTTTGATGTTGCTGCTGCAGTTTATTGGCTTGCTGTTTAAAGCTTTGTGATCCTTGGTGGAAAACATATGCAGCGGGTGCACAGGCTATTTGTAAATCTTGCTGCCTGACCAGCATTGAAAAATCACATTCTTCACCATAGCCAGGGGTGTAATAAGGGTCAAAACCATTTAGGCGTTGCCATAAGCCAGGTTTGATTAACATGCAAAATCCAACTGCAGTAGGGATAGGAAACCAAAGCCCATGTAGTTTCTTTAATTGTGCAATGCATTGAGTTTCTGTATTGGGCAATGAAAGAATGGTGGCATGATTTGATAATGGACAAACTACGCCGACTTGCTGATCTGAGGCTACTTCTAACATTGAGTCTAACCAACCGCTGGTCACCTGAGTGTCTGAGTTCAATAAAAGTACTGTATGTTTGTTATCTTTTAGGTGTTTATTGATATTATGTAAATAACCTAAATTGCGTTTGCGTTTAATTAAATTAATATGTGGGTAGTGTTCGGAAATGTTATGCAAATATGCTATTAAATGCTTATCTGTACTTGCATCATCGAGTAATGTAATTCTGTTTGATTGGGGGTTGTGTTGTATCAGAGCTTCTATGCATTTTTTAACCGCATCAAACGCATTAAATATAGGAACAACAATTTCTACTTGATCAATCGAATCCACAGGTATTGTGTGGTTAATACTGGGTGTAGTGATGATTCGATTTAAGTATTCTTCGGTGTTGTTCATAAGTTGATTTAGTCTAGATTTTTTGACATATGCTGACAACCATTAGGTTGAGGTTTATAGTGTAAAAGACGCAACTTATTAATAATCCTTATATATCAATCACTTAAAAGGTTAATCTAAAATAAATTTTAAATATTTTATCTAAAAGCTTGCATTAAAAGTATTATGTATGTTATTGTTTTACATAGAAAATGTGCCCTATAACCGATTTCTCAAACATTCGGTTTATACCTCTTAATCCCAAGCCTTATGGTTTGGGATTTTTTTTATTCCATATCCTTACTTTTTTTGACTGTTCTTAGTGAAGGTGCTCAGTGGCATTTGAAGCCATAATGTCAGTGTTTCTTATCAGATCAGCTTGGAAAATGGCATTAATGACCCAGCGTTGAGTGCCATACCAGAAGGCTCTGAAGTTAGGGTTAAAGCCAAATTTAATTACAGTCCCTCGACCTGTTCTTTCAGCCACCACCAAGGGCGCATTCTTTATTTTTTTAAACCAATGATCTGATACATAACCAGCTGCTCTGACTTGATCTGTGACTTGTAATGGTGTGTTGTAAAACTGTCCAGATTTTGAACTCACTGGCTTAAGTACTGCGTTGCCTTTCATCAATACATGTTGAGTTTTTAAGTGTGTGCCAAAAGCTAAGGGGTGAGTCAAGTCAGCATCAGCCGAAACAATGGCGCCACCCAGTACTTTTTGGGCGAAATCTTTTTGGTAATCACCATAGGCTTTACGGGTGGGCTTGTCGGCTTCATTGTTTTTTGGTTTTTTTCCACTGTCTTTATCTTCATGCCTGTCTTTAGGGTCATTGTGAAAATGGTTGTCCACCCAGGTTGCGGCTTGTTGTATAGCAATTAAATGACCGCCAGCATTGACCCATTGATTGAGTTTGTCCGCCATTTTTTTATTCAGGTTGTTTTTGTAATTACCACTGGGCATGATGATATGGGTATATGCATGCAGATCTACATTATTAACATGAGATAATCGAGTTTTGGTGATTGGCATGAATACTTGGGTATCGAATAAGTGCCATAAACTGCCGGCTTGATAGGCATCAACACCTTGACCAACTAGCATCATTACTTTGGGGTGCTTGAGTTTTTGTACAGTTGGAGAACCTAAATCAACACCTTGGTCTGCCAAGGCTGTAGTCAGTGGATGCCACTGTACAAAAAATGCGTCGGTGATGGTGCTTAGGATTGAAAAAAGCTCATCTTGATTGGTTTCGGCATCAACAGGTAACACAAAACTGCCAGCGGGTACCCGGTTGCCATTGATGCTAAGAGGCTTGCCAGCGATCATCACAGTTTTGTTTATTTGACCCAAGTAGTGCAAAGCAGCCGGTGCATTACCACTGCTCCAATCAAATACATATGCGACGGCGTCTTTGTTATAGGTGTTTTTTGGTTGGTTGTTTGGGTATTGTTGATTGGTGCTGACTGTTGATGTAATAGCTGTCCATGGTAAACCCCAAGCCATACCTATATTCCAGGCAGATACATCGTAAAATGTGTTGTCATTAAAGCTGGTATCGGTATTGAATAAGGATTGTACTAAAGTGGTTTGTTCTTGCTTTAAAGGTATATAGAGACTCAAGTTTTTCTTATAAGAATGATTCTTTACGGTTTTGTCAGCGCTCAAATTGGCGTATTTTATTTGATGTTGGTTCAAGAACCCTTTTAATCTCTGAGCTGTTAAGGCGTTGTTGGAAACGTCTACTAAATACCCCTGGGTTGAAAGTTTGGTTGCCGCCTTAGATGCATTGCTAAAAAAGTCTTTTTTATAATCAATGAATTCTTGGCGGTTGACTTGTGCTCCTTGTAATGTTGAACGAGCTGTTAAAAATTGATTTCTGATCCCTTTGGCCAAAGTGGTTTGACCATTGCGGGTATCAATCACCCCACCCATGGCTCTGCCTTGTTCAAATAAAATGCCCACACTGCCTTGTAAATCAGGGTAGGTTGAACCTTTGCCAGGATAAAAATCGTCAAAACTTTCTTTGCTGTAGTAACTTTGGCTGACTTGATCTAAAGCTTTGGCATGAAATCGAGCCAATTTTTCAGTTAACTCAACATTCTTTGCAGAAATTAACGGGTTCTTTCGGCTGGGGACTCCAGGCTGGAAAAAGAAACTAGCAGCGGAGCCCATTTCATGGTGGTCTGTAAGGATGTGCGGTTGCCATTCATGAAATTGTTTGATTCTGGCTTTTGATTCTGTTTGAGTTAACAGTAACCAGTCGCGATTCAAGTCAAACCAATAATGATTGGTTCGTCCGTTTGGCCATTGTTCAATATGTGAGAGATCATTAGGGTCACTAACTGTAGTTAATGATCGGTTGTTATTAACATAAGTGGTGAATCTGGATAAACCATCCGGATTAAAACTCGGGTCAACTAAAATTACAGTATTGTTCAAGGCACTTTTAATTTCGTTGCTGTTAGTTGCCAGTAAATACCAGGCATATAGGACCGATGCATTAGAGCCACTTGATTCGTTGCCATGTACACTGAATCCATTCCAGATTTTCAGCATATCTGGGTTGGTTTTAATTTGATCCAAGTTTTTAATGTTTTCAGCAGAGCTGATGGCTAACATAACCAAACGCCGGCCTTCATTGCTCATACCATAATCGATCAGTTTAGCTTCTGGTCTAGATGTGGCTAATACGCTTAAATAGCTGATCAATTGGTCATGTCGTAGGTGACGGTCACCTAAAGGTTGCCCTAAAACTGTTTCAGGTGATGGGATGCTGGCATCAAACAATTCTCCTTCGGGTAAGTAAAACTCAAGTGGTTCGGCGAAAACAGAGCATGAAGTGAGTAGCAAACAAAATAAGGCGTTGAATTTAGTCATAATTTTAAGTCAGAGATATATTGGTATTGGTTTATATTTGGGCTAATTGTTGTTTCATTGATTGTATGGCACTGACACGTAATTGTCTAATTTGGTTGCCGAGTTCTTGACCTTGGTAGCCCTGAACATAAAGTGGTTGTTTATTGATACTTTGAGCGGCTTTGAATAATTGTCTGATGAAATCGGCTTGTGGATAGGTTTTGAATTCATCGCCCCAACGCCCAGTGGCATCGGCTTGACATGCCAGTATGAACTTTTCTAACTGTTTAGGTTGTCGATAGGCGCTGAGTCTGCTGAATAGCTTTTCGATTGTAGTGGCTCTTAATTCCATGATTGTGTGGGCATGTAAGTGCCATTGGCAGACCAGCAAAGCTAACCTTTTATAATGGCTTGGAACTTTAAGTCTTCTGCAAACTGCTTTAACCAATGGCACCCCCGCCATTTCATGGCCGCGGTGACTGGGCAGGATACTTTTGGGGGTTATGCCTTTGCCTAGGTCATGAACCATCACAGCAAAAGCCACATCATTGTCCAAATCTTTGGCTTTATCTATCGCTAGCATGGCATGAATTCCAGTATCTACTTCGGGGTGCCACTTGGCGGTCTGTGGTACCCCAAAAAGACAATCAATTTCAGGCAGTAACGTTTTTAAAGCGCCGCAATCACGTAAACTTAAAAAGAAAGCGGAAGGCGTCATTTGGTTCAGTGAGTTTTTTATTTCTTGCCAGACCCTTTCAGATACCAAGGTTTCAATTTCACCGGCATTGACTAATTGGGTCATCAGCTTTTTAGTTTCAGGGTGTATTTTAAAGCCCAGATGTTTGAAACGACTCATGAATCTCGCAACTCTCAATACCCTAACCGGATCTTCAGCAAACGCTGGAGATACATGGCGCAACATTTTATTGTTAATGTCTTCTTGGCCACCATGTGGGTCAATGATTTGGCCGCTTGTATCCATTGCAATTGCATTTATTGTGAGGTCTCGGCGCAATAAATCATCTTCTAAACTGACGTTGCGATCAGTATTGAACTCGAAACCATGATAACCTTTTGCAGTTTTTCTTTCGGTTCGTGCCAGTGCATACTCGTGTTTGGTTTCAGGGTGTAAAAACACTGGAAAATCTTTGCCGACGGGTAAATAACCATCGGCAAGCATTTGTTCAGGGTCGCTACCAACCACAACATAATCTTTATCCTTGATTTTTAGGCCAAGTAGCTGATCTCTTACTGCACCACCAACCAGATAGGTAGTGGGTTGCTTGTGGCTGATTCCGGTCATGATTTTTTATGAGTATAGTTCATGGTGAACAAGTGGCTTGTACTGTCTGTTGGTTAATGGAGCTATTGGGCCAAGGTGAAGTTGCAGTTTGATCAATAGGCATGGTTGGCATCCAGCTCGAGATTCGGCGCGGGGTTTGGTTTATCAACCAATCATAAATGGTCACATTAGATAGTATTTTGGTTACATAATTGCGAGTTTCTCTATAGGGAATGGTTTCTAACCAAATATCAGGAGACTTTGAAAATCCAGAACTCCAGTCAACTGATTTACCCTCGCCTGCATTGTACGCGGCAGCCACCAAGATTGGGTGGTTGAACTGTTTAAAAAGATTTTTTTGATATTGTACACCCAGCTTAATATTGAGTGGTGGCTGATGTAATTCTCGGTTATTACTGATGGATAGTCCAAGCTGTTTGGCGATGGTTTTAGCCGTTGGAGGAATTAATTGCATCAATCCATGTGCATTGGCGCGCGAAACGGCATCTTTGGCCCATGCACTCTCTTGTTTAATGATGGCCATTACCCATTGTGGCATTGGGTTGCTGGTGTTGGCTTGGGATTTTATGATAGATTGATGTGCTATTGGATAGCGCCAATCGTAGTTCTCCCATAAGCCCAAATCAGCCATGGTCGTGATGGCTTTTGCATACCAGTTTTCTGCTTTAACTATTGCAGCTATGGCAATCTTTTCATCGCGATTTAAACTTTTATATGAGGTGTTCCACTCTCTGCGTGCAGCCGTTAATAAGCCGGCATGGTGTAATTCGATGGCTCTGAGAATAGCTGGGGGAGGTTTATATTGTGTGAGTTTTGGAGTGACTGGTTTTTTACACAGGCGATAAGGTTGGCGCAGGTGATCGGCTGCCAGGAAACCATAATAATTGGTTTTTTTTCGCAAGCGATTGAATATTTTTTTGGCTTCGGCTTGTTGGCCGGTTTTGGCCATGGCTCGTGCAGTCCAGTACTGCCAACGATCTTGGCTTAATTGCCTTAAAGTCATTTTTTGCAATGCATCAAACACATCCTGCCACTGCTCATTGTATAAATAATAACGGACGATCCAAGCTTTAATTTGGTCATCCTTCATATCAGCAGGTAGCTGATTCATCGCATCAATCGAAAAGGGTTCATAGTCGGTTGCAGCGAATAAGGCCATTTGTCGTTCAACTTGATGGTTTTGTGCGTCGGTCAATTTGTGTGAAGTTTTGATATTCGGCCACAAGTTGTATAGTGTGGCTGGTTTTTTTGTGGCCATGCGCATGCTGGTTTTATAAATTAACCCGGGTAGCTCAGTGTTGGTGGGCCATTGAAGGGATTGATTCAACGCAGCTATAGGGTTCTTCATTAGACCGATGGCTTGTTCTACCCAATCGGGCTTAACTTTGAGTTGGTTTTTCAGGTGTTGAGCTAATGAAAAATTGTTGCTCTCAAAAGTCAATTTGATTCTTTGTAGCAACTTGGCGTCGGTCAAATGACCTTGTTTCTCCCACCATTTAAAAGCTGGATCACAACTTTCTGGTGCAGATAGGCCTGACATCCACATGGTTTCGGTCAAAGCTGCTAAGCCTTGTATTTTTCCTTGATTGATGCGTGCGTTCAGGTACCAACATTGACGCCTTCCTTGATCAAAGCCATTATGATATTTAAGGTAAGTTGACCATTTTTTTTGCAAACCTAATTGGTCAACCAAATAGTTTTTAAGTTGTTTATTCAGTGGGCTGTTTGGGTGTTTTTGTTTAAAGTCTGTAATCGCTTTTTCTGGTAATTGGGCCATTTTACTGCGAAGAAGTGCATAATCTAAGTAGTGGTTGATCGGGTATTTATCCAGAGGTTGACGTCGGTTATTAACCGCCATCTCATTTCCTTGCAAGGCCAAACTGTAAAGTGTTCTGAATAGTTTTCTTTGTTGGTCAGTCTGTGCCAGCAGATCGGCGGTAAAAAAAGTTGTAAAAACAGCAGATATGACTAAGCTGAAATGAATGAGTTTTTGCCTGCATTGCAAGGTTTGCATTGTTTTAGGTCACTTCCTGTTCTAGTTGTTGTAAAAACTGTCGCATAAACTCATCCCTTTTTTTGGCTTCTTGTTGTGCCGCTTGGGTTTGGAATGAATCTTTTAGCGTCAATAGCTTGGTATAAAAGTGATCAATGATAGCGGCTTGATCATCAGGTTTTCTATCATAACAAAAAGGATCTTCATGAAATGTTAAGGGGTTGCCAAATCCAGCGCCAACCAGTAAGGTTCGACAAACTCCAATCGCTCCCAAAGCATCCATGCGGTCGGCATCTTGTACTACTTGAGCTTCCAAACTCTCACATGAGATATTAGCAGAAAAACTGTGTGCCATGATGGCATGGTGTATTTCAGCCAAAAATTGTTGTGGATACTCACATTCAGATAATATTTTCAAGGCTTCATCAGCGGCCAACTTAGATGCTTTTGAACGCAAGGGCGAATCTTTACTGACTTGGATGCAATCATGGAGCCAAGCAGCCGGTAATACCACCCACATATTGGCTTGTTCGGCCTGACAAAATTGTTTGGCGGATTTAACCACACGCTTTATATGATTGATGTCATGCCCAGCATCGACAGTTTCAATCTCTTGTACATGAGCTTGAAACAGCTGTTCCCATTGTGCAATTTGACTGTCTGACATGGGTGTGGGTATGTGATTTGTCATATTCAATGAGTCCCAAAAACTTCAAACAACGACTTGAGTAAAGCCCTAAGTTCTAAACTGAATAAAGTAAAGCGGCTGTCAAGTAATTGCCATTCTGATTCAATTGATTCATCATCTAACTGATCTAATACAATGTCAGTGAATTTGACTTTTTTTATGCCCATATCATGACCAAGGACCAATTCAACCCGATCGTTATACGCCAAGCCTAGCTGAGTAACCAAATAGCCATTATCAATGTGTAATTTCATCTGGTCATCCAAATGGGCGATGTTACGTCCTCGAACCACACCTTTGGTATCATCTAATGTTTCAAGCACAATTTCATTGTCAAGTTGAAAACCCGCGTCTCCTTTGGCTTGAAGCACCCACTGCGTCAAGACTTGGGCCATAGAAGAAGATGGGCCAAAAGCAGAGGCTTTGAATGAGCCCAAAGTTTGGCGCAATTGAGACACCAGATCTTCGGCGGCATTTTGGCTGGCGCAATCAACCACCAATAAACCTAACTTTAAGTCAATATAAGCACTGATTGATTTGGGCTTAACAAAGGCTTGAGGTAGCATTTCTAGCATCAACTGTTGTTTCATGTCGGTTTGTTGTTTACGACCTGGTTTTTGCCCTGATTCATCTCGCATGGATTCAAGTTGTTGATTGAGCTGGTGGTTAACGACTGCGGCAGGCAGTACTTTTTCTTCTACACCAAGTGTGAATAACAGTGCATCGCCGCTTTGTAACACAAACAACTCGCTGTCAGAGCCGAATGGAGAAACCCAGCCTTTTGAGATGGCTTCCATAGGAGCACAAGCTTTCAAGGCGTCTTTTTTCAAAGCATCAGAAAGCTGTTCTGCATTGAGGCCAAAACCTTCATTAAGTTGAAACAAGCGGGCATTTTTGAACCACATAAATTATCCTTAATTAAAAGTGTTTATTTTAGTCAATTCTGGTTTTAAAAACAGCTAAATTTAAATAGCTGCCTGAACTGTTTACATGTTGAATATTAATAATATCAGTTGTTGTTGCTGAATTTTTTATAGACTTGTGTTAATTTGTATACAAGAAATTTTGATGTTTTATATAGGTGAAATGATGTTTGGTTTTTTTAAAAAGAACAAGAAAACCGTCGAAAAAGCCGATAAAAGGAAAAGGCAAAGACGTTTAAATACCACTCCTCGGCGAACAGAGTATCGTTGGGAGCCAGATAAATCAGAGAGACGGGATGAGATGGATCGACGCAAAGATAGAAAAACATGGAATAATACCAACAGTAAATAGTGCTTTTTTGACAGCTGTTAGTTTTTTATTGTGATGAATTAACAGAGGATTTTGCTGAAATTAGACTTTTATTGTGATATTTTCATAATATGAAAGTGCCGAACTCCCTGTAGAACGGGGTTTTATAATGAGAAAAAGGTAAAAATCATGTTTGAGAATCACGACAAGCTGTTCGCTGAAGCGAAGAAAAAAGTCAGGTATGAGCCAATAGAAAGAAGAAAGAGTAAGCGTCGTCATGAAGTCAGTGATCGTCGCAGTGAAGTTCGTACAGATCAAGAGCCTGCTGATCGCCGACAAGAAGTGGACCGAAGAAAAAAATAATTTATTGAATACAGCTGATAAAGCACTTTGAATCGAACTGTTTGAGCTCATTCAGATAATCTTCTAGTGTAATTAATTTAACACAGTTTTGTACACCAGCTTTTATGGGTTGTGTGAGAATTTTTTCTGCCATCAATATAGCTGGTATGGCAGGAATTTGTGGGCCTTGGTTACCAGTCGCTTCAATGAACCAAGTCTTTTTTATGGTTTTATATTGGTTGTTTTTTTTGGCTTTACCCAGTCCCACTTCAAATTCGACGTGCATACCGCCATCTTCAGTTCCCAGAGAGTCAAACCAGCGGCTGGTTTTCAGTAGCCAAGGTGCGTGTTTTTTTAAACGCAAAGGCAAGCCAAGTCTGATTAGCCAAGAGCATAGCCATATCAATCTATGCAGTAATTTACTTTCCATACCAGCTGAGAAGGTTAATTGTTGGATATCAAAATGTACATGCAAACAATCTAGGTCCGGCGCTTCGCAGTTGCCCATCAATCGACTGTTGATATTGGGGTAATTTTGTAGATAGGTATCTTGCCAACCAAAGCGTTTTTTTTGGCTGCCAGGCCACGGTTTCAAAGCTTTGCCGATATAGGAGAGAACTGCTTGAGTAGTGGCCAATCCGCGGGCTGTTTTTTGGCCTGGTGAGATGCCAATTTTGACGGCCTTAAATTTTTTAATGGCATACTTATCTTGAACAAAAGCCAATACTGCAGATGAAAGTGCGGGTACTGTACTGGCACCCGTGATTGCCGTAACTCCGTTGGTGTGAGCTAATTCATTTAGAGACTGCATTTTTTTTACATAACTGCGATCATCAGATAAATCAATATAGTTAACTCCTGCTTTTATGGTGGTCTCGGCAATGAAGGTGTTTTGTTCTTGAAATGGGCCGCAAGTATGGATAACGAGTTTGGGTTTCATTTTTTTTAATCGCAAGTTGAGTTGGCTGTATATGTCGAAACATGAAACCGTAACTTCTGCGCTGAAATCTTCTTCGAGGATGCTGTGCTTAAGTGCTTGTGCCTGATGAAAGTGACGCCCATTGATGATGACATGAAAGCCTTTCTTGCACAATGCCTTGGTAATGCGACTACCAAATGTGCCATACCCACCTAATACCATAACTGTTGGTGCGGTAACTTTCTTCTGTTTTCTTCTGTCAGTCTGTGTCTTCATGAAAAACACCGGTTTGATAAAAGGTTCGCTTTAATATGGGGTGGTCCATGGTAATGGTAAATCGAAACTCTCCACCACCCAAATCTTGATGAATGACATGAGTTTTTCCAGGGCTGAGCCAGTGTGGCAGGGGAAAATACCACTGGAGGCATTTCCAAAAATAACGGCTGCTCTTAAAATGTAGTTCCCCATTTTCAGCAAATACATCGAGAAACATGCCAAAACCACCACCCACCATTTCCATCATTTTTCCACGGTCATCTTTTTTTATTGAAGTGACGCTGAATGGGTCTTTGTTGGGGAAAAAATAAGTGCGTCGCCAAAAAACACCTGTTGTATTAGGGTGGGTGGTAAGCTGCACCTCCATTTTGATGTTTTTGCCCTGATGTGGACTTAAGGGATTGCCAATTATTTTAGTCAGAAAAGCAAACAGCCAGCCAGCCTTTGAACACTCAACTATTTCCATGATGCCTTTATAGATGATGGGGTTTTGTTCGGTTGGCAGTCGGTTAAAACGACGCTGCACAGTCGGATGCAGTTGTTGCCAGTTTTTACCTAAATGCCATTTAATGTGGTTGCGTCTTTGCAAAGAATAATGCCTTCGAATCTGTATGATAGATTATACTACAGCTGCTTGAATTTGCGTTGATTATC
>CALLLZ010000332.1 GCA_938008005.1 uncultured Marinicella sp.
TCAATTGAATATTACCCAGTGATTTGGACATTTTTTGGTCGCTCATGGTAATAAATCCATTATGTACCCAATAGTTGGCAAAACTGCGGGTGTCATTGGCACAACAGCTTTGAGCCACTTCATTTTCATGGTGAGGGAAAAGTAAGTCTTTACCACCACAATGAATGTCAATGGTCGGCGCTAAATGTTTAGCCGCCATAGCAGAACATTCTATGTGCCAGCCAGGACGGCCACGGCCCCATGGTGATTCCCAACCGGGTAATGAAGCATCAGATGGTTTCCACATGATAAAATCACCGGGATTGCGTTTATAGGAAGCCACTTCTACCCGTGCACCGGCTAACATGTCATCTAGTGACCTTTTTGATAATTCACCGTAATGTTGATAAGTGGTTACATCAAATAAAACATGGCCTTCAGCCTCATAGGCATGGCCTTTATTGATGAGATCTGCAATCATGGAGATCATTTCCGGCAAATGATCAGTGGCATAAGGCTCAATATCAGGCATCATAACACCCAATGACTTTAAATCTTCGTTGTAAGCGGCGGCATATTTTGATGAAACGTCTTTGATAGAGCAATCGTTTTCTAGTGCGAATGTATTAATCTTATCGTCTATATCAGTTATATTGCGGGCAAAAACCACGTGGGGATAATGTTGTCTTAGTAAACGATTTAAAACATCAAAAACAACAGCTGGTCTGGCATTGCCAATATGGGCATAGTTATAAACTGTTGGACCACACAAATACATGGTTACTCGCTTTGGGTCAATTGGGGTAAACAATTGTTTTTTGCCGCTGAGGCTATTATGTAAATGCAATGCCATGTTGTTAAGATAAAATATATGGGTTTAATAATCAGTATTTTAAGTGAAACTGAATTGAATTGGTGTAAATTTAAATATATATTTAGGTGGTTTTGGTTCAAAAATTACTGTCATTGCATTGTTATCTGAGGTTGAATTGACGATAATGGCAGGCCTTCGATCACCGCTGTTATTTTTGGGTCAATAAAACAAGTTATATGGATCACAATTCAAATTCACTTCAGTGCAGTTATATTCAACTCAATGCATCAACAGAGGATAGTCCTTTGATGACATTTATTGGTCAGAGTGGTTGTGAGCATGAACCATTGTCAAGCCAAACTAAAGAGATGGTTGCTACAGATATCATCATGCCTCTGGTGGTGGTTGCACAATCTCCTGGTTACAAGGAAAGGTGGTCTGATGGACATGAAGTGGTCACCAAGTCAGTGAGTGAAAAGCTTGGGTTGATTATGGCTGAGTCCAAGTATCATTTAATGCTGAGTTTTCAGTGTAGTGATCAACCACTTGATGTATTGATCTCAGAAGTTTATTCTACTGCATATGATCTGGCTCATCAGCATGGTTTTATGTATTTAATTCGAGTATGGAATTATTTGGATCATATTAATCTTCGGCAACAAAATGAAGAGCGATACCAGACCTTTTGTGTTGTCAGGCACCAAGTATTGGAGGCGAAGCACCAATTAGACCAGCCCAATCCTGCGGCAACTGCGATAGGAGGTCATTACGGTCGCAACACATTTACTTTTTTATTCAGTCGCCAAACAGGGCAAGTGATTGAAAATAAACGACAGGTGTCTGCATGGCAGTATCCGCGTCAATATGCACCTAAACAGCCACGTTTTTCTAGAGCCATGCAATACGGTGATTTGTTGATGTGTAGTGGCACAGCGAGTGTGGTTGGTCATGAAACTATACATATAAATGATTTAGTGGCGCAGTTCGATGAATGTATGGTGAATATTCAGGCTTTACTGGATGAGAGTAATCTAGAATTGCAATTAGAGCATGGCATTTATCGTTTTTATTTGCGTAATAAATCTTTATTAAGTCATGTTCTTTCAAAAATTAAAGCGTATGGAATCGATAACTATGTGGTGCTTGAAGGTGATATTTGTCGCGAAAACCTGTTGATTGAATGTGAAGCGGTGTTCCAATCAGCTTAGAAAACGGTTAAACTTGTTTAAGTTAGTGTGTGTAAGACCCTATTTAACTTGCAGCGTTTTGTTGTTGGTATCAAGGGGAGAGAAAGAGGAAAAAAATGTCAGATGCATTTGATGAAGCAACTTTTGATGAGTTGTATTTAAGCGAGCGTTTTCAAAACTCCAGTTTTTTTAAACTTAATGTGGAGTCTTTAAATCGGTTTTTGTCGATGTGCCATCGACGTAAATTCCCAAACAAAACCACGGTCATACGTCCTGGCGATTTAGCCAATACCTTGTACTACATCGTTAGCGGTTCTGTCACCATTTCTTATGAAAATGATGAAGGCAAAGAATTGGTTTTGGCCTATTTAAATAAAGGTGACTTTATTGGTGAAATGGGGCTGTTTATGAAAACCGAGCGTCGTGAAGTTATGGTTAAATCAAAAGAAAAAACCGAGGTAGCAGAAATTGGCTATTTGCGTTTGGGTCAATTGTTTGAAAATGAACTCAAAGACGATGCGAAACATATACTATATGCCATCGGTACACAGTTAACCCACCGTTTGTTACAAACTTCACGTAAGGTGCATCGTTTGGCATTTTTAGACGTTACAGGCCGAATTGCACGAACATTATTGGATTTATGTAAAGAGCCCAATGCTTTATCTCATCCTGACGGTACCCAAATAAAAATTTCAAGACAAGAGATATCTCGAATCGTGGGTTGCTCTCGTGAAATGGCAGGCCGCGTACTTAAAGATTTACAGGAGCAAGGTAACTTAGCAGTCAAAGGTCATACCATTGTGGTTTTACACAGTCGTGGCGATAAACCTGCTATTAGTTAAGGTAAAGAAAAATATTCTGATCTTGAGGTTCTCTATAAAAAGCATGGAAATGAAGAATATATTAGGGCTTCATTAAGCTTTATCTCATCGCATAAAAAAGCCTGAAATACATTCAGGCTTTTTTGTTTCAAAATGCATCTAAAATTAATCAGATTTCTTGGCTTTGTATAAACCTGGTTTTATCATCTGGGCGGTTACCGAAGATTTTTTACGGGGTTTGGTTGCCGAACTATCAGTTGGTTTTGGTTCAACGGTTTTGGTTGTGACTTTATTACTGTCGGTTTTCTTAGATGTGGCTTTTTTAATCGGCGTTTTCTTTGCTGATTGGTTCTGTTGAGTCTTCTTTGGTTCGGTTTTTGACTCAGTTGCTTTTACCGGCTTGGTTTTTTGAGCCGCTTTTTTCTTCGGTTTAGAACTTTTTATAGCAGTTTTTTCTGGAGCTGATTGTTCCACATCTGAGGATTTGTTAGTTGCTGTGTTCTTATCAACAGCTTTTTTGTTATCAGTACCTTTTTTCTCTACAGGCTGAGTTGGGTTTGCTTTCTTAGTTGAGGTTTCTTTAGGCGTTTTCTCAGGAGCTTTTTTCTCAGGAGCTTTTTGGTCTTTCGAATTATCTTTCGTGGGTTGTGTCTGTTGAGATTTTCCTTCAGCCTTTGTGGGTGATTGTTTTTTTATTTGTGGTGAAGAATCGTTGGTTTGGTTGTTTGTCGTTTGTTTTTCAGCTTGCGGCTTTTTATTGTCTCTTATCTGATTTAACTTACTGTCAACGTCAATATTATCTATAGGTCTGTTTTTCATCGCACCCGATGGTACTATAGGGTCTTTTTTTGCAGCCAAATCAGCTACGCTACCCAATGGCCGTGTCATTTTTTTAACAGCATTTGGATCGGTGTCAATATCAGTATTGGCTGTTTTAGTATTATTTTTGTGATTTGGGTTTTTATTACCATGAGTTGGATTTCCACCTTTGTTATTAGGGTGGTTCTGGTTGTTTGAATTTTTGCCTTGAGTGTTACCTTTGTTTTGGGCGCCTTTAGTGGCAGTGTTTTTATTTGACTGTTGTTGATTGCCCTTTTTCTTAGCTTGTTGAGATGCGTGGTTTTGTTGAGCTGGCTTCGCAGTTTTTTGATTCTGCTCCTGATTGCCTTTAGGACCTTGCTTGTTGTGTTGTTTTTGTTTCTTTTGTGGCCCGTTTTGGTGACCTTTGTGATGATTGGGTTTCTGACCTTGTTTATGCTGTCCTTTCTGTTGTTGCCCTTTCTGTTGTTGTCCTTTCTGTTGTTGATTGGGTTTTTGGCCTTGTTTATGTTGCCCTTTATGCTGATTGGTTTTTTTACCTTGTTTGTTGTTAGTCCTTTTGTTGTAGGGTTTTTTACGCGTATGTGTTTTTGTCGTTGGTTTTTTGGGTTTTGCAAATATACCTTTGAACCATGATGAGATCGCCATACCAATGGTGCGTTTTGGCGCTTGGGTATCGGGTTTCACCATACGCAGAGCTGGGCTTTCAACAGTTGGTGCTGGCGGGTCTAATGAAACAGGTTTGTGACAGTCTTCAGGTTTGACTAACTCTATGGCGTCAACGCTGATGTGTGACTCGTTGGTATTTAAACGCTGAACATGAAAGTCTGGAAAACTCAGATTTTCATTTGAAATTATAGAGACTTGTACGCCATGACGAGATTCCATCTCTGATAACTCTGTACGTTTCTCGTTAAGAATTTTGTTGGTTGTATCCACAGGAGCTTGAATGACTACACGACCTGTTTTAGGTTTGATCATTTCTTCTTCAGTCAGTCTGATGATTGAAATTACCAAGGATTCCATGGAACGAATGAAACCATGGCCGCCGCATGTGGGACAAGTAACTTGGCTGGAATCTGATATGGAAGATCTCAGTCTCTGACGAGACATTTCTAGTAAACCAAATTTAGAAATTTTACCAATTTGTACACGCGCACGATCTGACTCCGCAGCTTCACGCATCCGATTTTCAACTTCGCGCTGGTTTTTATGGTTGCGCATATCGATGAAATCAATGACCACTAAACCACCTAAATCACGAATTTTTAGTTGGCGAGCAATTTCGTCAGCGGCCTCTAAATTGGTGTTTAAAGCTGTGGTTTCTACATCGATACCTTTGGTGGCTTTGGCAGAGTTAATGTCTATTGAAAGTAAAGCTTCGGTTTGATCAATGACCAAAGCACCGCCTGATGGCAGCTTCACTTCACGTTCGAAGGCAGATTGGATTTGACGTTCGATCTGATAACGCGAAAATAATGGGGTGTTGTCATTGTAATATGACAATTTTTTTAAATTGTGTGGCATCACTTGTTGCATGAATTCGCGGGCTTTTTCATATGACTCACGGTCATCAATAAGAATTTCGCCAATATCCGGCTGCAAGTAATCACGTAAGGCTCTGATGAATAAATCACTTTCTTGGTATATGAAAAAGGGACCTTTTTTCTGTTCAGCAGCTGTACCAATGGCTTCCCACACTTGTTTCAAGTAATTGAAGTCCCACTGTAACTCTTCAAAAGTCCGGCCTAATCCTGCAGTTCTTATGATTACACCGTCATTCTTAGGAATTTCAAGTCGACGCATGATATCTTGAAGGTGGGCGCGTTTCTCACCTCGGATTTGGCGAGAAATTCCACCTGCGCGATGGTTGCCTGGCATGTAAACCAAATAGCGACCAGCCAATGAGATGTAGGTGCTTAAAGCTGCGCCTTTATTGCCGCGTTCTTCTTTGTTGACTTGAACGATGATTTCATCGCCTTCTCTTAATGCTTCGTTAATGGGTAAACGGGCTTTGCCTCTGGGGGCTTGTTTACAATACGCTGGGCTAATTTCTTTGTAGGGAAGAAAGCCATGCCGCTCTGAACCGTAGTTAACAAAACAGGCTTCTAATGAAGGTTCTACACGGGTAATTTTGGCTTTGTAGATATTGCCTTTTTTGCGGTAATGTCCCGCTGAGTCAATATCTAGATCATAGAGTTTTTGACCATCTGCGATCGCTACACGAATTTCATCGGTATGCGTTGCATTGATTAACATTCTTTTCATCTTGGTTCCTTTTATTTTTGGAACGATGAATCTTTACAGTGATATCAAATAAGCATAATTAAAACTCACAATGACTTATTCAAAATAAGTCTTGAAAGTTTGTGTTCGATATCGCAGCTCATAGCTGCTGATGTTTTAATTCAGCTTTATGCTACGGCACGTCTGGCCTAATCTTTGTTGAGCCATAAACGTTAACCACTCGCGGTGTTTTTCGTCGCTTATCGTTGGTGATTCTAGTTTCATTAATTGAGTTGATGTTAATGAACTGTCACCAATATTCATGTCATTGTTTCACTGAAATGATTTCGTTCTATTCAGTTGTTGCTTATGATCATTCCAATGATTCAGTGTTCCGGCGAAAATTAATGTTCGACTCCTTGGAACTAAACAGTTTTAAATCGTATAATTTATGGCTTTTAAGCCGAAATTTAAGTGCTCACCAGTCGTAGATTGGTAAGTTGCGCGAGATTTTAACATTTTTTTACCGTCTTCACAGAACTATCTATTAATAAGGGCGTTCAGATAAAAATTATAGATGGCATTGAGGTGGTCGTGGGTGGAGTCTTGAGTAAATATTTATAAAACTAAGTTATGTCATCAAATTCAAACCAAAAACCCATTTTTATAACGACTGATAATGATGTGGGCCAGCGCGTGGACAATTATTTGCTTAAACGATGCAAACAGCTCAACAAATCAAGTTGTTATAAGTTGATTCGTAAAGGTCAAATAAGGATCAATGGTAAAAGAGTTAAGCCTTTACAAAAATTGGTTGCCGGCGATCAAGTGCGTGTGCCACCGTTTCTATTCTTTGTTGACTCTAAAAAAGTTGCTGATATATCTGAACAAGTACAGCGAAAGTTATTGCAGAATGTCATTTTTGAAGATGATGATTATTTGGTTCTTAATAAACCAGCCGGCTTGCCCTGTCACACTGGGACAGGGCATGAATTTGGCGTGTTTGAAATCATCAGTTCAGTGCAAGGTTATGCAGATGTTCAATTGGCACATCGTTTGGATAAAGACACAAGTGGCTGTTTGTTGTTGGCAAAAAATCGAGCGTCTTTGTTGGTGTTTCAACAGACTTTAAAACAGCAGGAAGTTATAAAATCTTATCTAGCTGTATTAACGGGCCGGTTGGCAAAGTCTGTTGAAGTTAATCAGCCCTTAGATACTGATCATCGTGTTAAGGGAATTCGTCATGTGATTGTCAGTCAAACTGGGCGGTGCGCCAAAACTCATTTTAAACCCATTAAAATGGGTGCTCAATTAACATTGGTTCAATGTGATATCAGTTCTGGTCGGACACATCAAATCCGTGTCCATGCCCAGCACATTGGGCATGCGGTATTGGGAGATTGTTTATATGGTATGAAAGAACCTGGTTTGATTAGAAATTTATATCTGCATGCTCATAAACTTAAGTTTGATGCTTATTCGTTTGTTGCATTAATGCCTGCTGATTTTGAGCAGGAAGTGGCTGAAAAATAGTTGATAGATATTTCTCATAATTATGATGCTTGTGTGATGTTTTACTGATTTCTTTAATTATTAGATGTTCGTATGTATTCTTTGTTATGGATGTCACATAAAGTTATCTGTAATTTGATAATATTCATACCCGTAGTGCATTTGGAATGATTTTATTAAAAAAAACATAAAAACCCATCGTCATTACCCGGCTTGACCGGGTAATCCATAGCGAAGCGGGTTCGAACGCAGTTCGAAAATATGAAAAACTGACTTTTTTCAACTTAAC
>CALLLZ010000333.1 GCA_938008005.1 uncultured Marinicella sp.
GCACCACCTGCTTTAAGAATAGCTAACATCCCTATCATCATTTCTAATGATCGATCAACACACAACCCAACTACGTCGTCACACACAACTCCTTGTTCAATTAAGTAATGAGCCAATTGATTGGCTTTAATGTTTAATTTCGAATAAGTTATGGATTCATTGATATAGCTTAAGGCAATGTTGTTGGGTGTTTTAAGAACTTGCTGTTCAAATAATTGATGTATACATTCATCAGTTGAGTAAGCCATTTCAGTATCATTTAACTCATGCAGCAAATAGTACTTATCAGCATCATTAATGATTGGTAATTCAGCTATAGTTTTATTCGTGTTTTTAATGATAGAACTTAATAACAGTTTCAAGCCATCTGCCAATCGTTCAATAGTTTTAGCTGAAAAAATAGCGGTATTGTATTCAAATCCAAACCACGAATTTTCATGTTCACTTATATATAAAGTAAGGTCGAATTTAGATTTAATTTCTCGGTTAAACTCAACAGAAACTTCAGCACCAGGTATTTTTAAATCAACATTGTCTGCGTTATTCATGGTTAACATGATTTGAAATAAAGCGTTATGACTGGTACTTCTATCAGGTTTTAATTCATCTACTAAGTATTCGAGTGGTACATCTTGATTTGCCTGAGCATCTAAATTAACGGATTTAACTTGATGAAGAAATTCTTTAAAAGTTGGGTTGTTAGAACAATCCGTTCTTAATACCAAAGTGTTTACAAAAAGACCAATAATTGGTTCCAATTCTTTTTTTGGTCTATTGGCGACAGGTGTTCCTACGACAATATCACTAGCATTAGAGTACCGAGATAATAAGATTGTAAAAGCAGCATGTACAACCATGAAAAATGTGGCTTGATTGTCATATGCGACCTGTAGCAATCCTTCAGTGGTGCTTTTATCTAGTCCAAATTCAATCAGTTCGCCATTGTAGGTCTGAAATTGAGGTCGTTCAAAATCAATAGGCAAACTATGCAACATAGGCAATGATTTAAGCTGATTAACCCAGTATTTAATTTGTAATGCAAGAGATTCTTCGTTTAAGTAGTCACGCTGCCATTGTGAATAATCAGAGTACTCAATAGACAAAGGGTTCAATGAACTTGTTTTGCCTGCAAGAAAAGTCTCATATAATTCATTGAATTCTTTGAAAAAAAGTTGTATTGACCAGCCATCTATAGCTATATGATGCATATTCAACAATAAAACACCATGATTAAGACCTTTTGATAAATAGCTGCTCCTTATCAATAGTCCATTACTCAAATCAAATGGTTGACTCGCATCTGCTTTGATCAATTTTATAATTTCATTGTGTTGATCATTGGGGTTTAAAGTACTTAAGTCCACTTGATTAATGCTGAAGTCGAATTGCTTATTTACGTATTGTAATAAGCCAGTTGTTTCGTCTACAAAGTTAGTTCTCAAAGGGGCGTGCCTACTGATGATTTCTATAAACACAGCTTCAGCCAGATTTAGGTTTAAAGCCCCATTTATTTTCAACACAAATGGCATATTATAATGAGCACTGCCATTTTCAACCTGATCAATAAACCAGAGTCGTTGTTGAGAAAATGATGCCACAGCTTTACTATCAACAAGACCATGCTTAATAACAGGAAGGCCAGCTGATTCTAATTTTTCTTCATTTAGCTCTGATTGAAGCTGTTCAATGATTCGATCTTTGTTGTTCTTAATTAATTCAATTAATGGCGGTGTTAATGAATTTTTAGCAGACTTTGTTTTTAGTTTTTTATCATCTAGAAAAACATGAATGCCTGCTTCAGCCAAAGTGTTTATGATATCTTCAATTTTTTTCATTACTTTACCATTCCATCTCTTCAGTTGAGTCCTCGTTAGATTCATCAAATGACTTTAGTAGTGTTTGTCTGGTTGATTTTTTTTCAATTACCGAACCGAGTTGATTTAAACTTGAAAATATAAAAATATCCTTATATGAAATTTTCACATCCATTTCGATCCTTATGTCATTAATGAGCTTCACAACCAATAAAGAGTGTCCACCTAACTCAAAAAAACTGACATTTGTGCTGATTTCCTGAGCAGGAATATCTAATAAGTTTGCCCAAATAGAAGCCAGTATTTTTTCTATGTCCCCTTCAGGTTGTATGAATTCGTTTGTTGATGTTGTTTGTTGAGGAATTGGTAACGTTTGTTTATCAACCTTTCCATTTAAATTCAATGGAAATGAATCAAGAATAACAAAAGATGAAGGAACCATATAGTCAGGCATTAATTCATATAATTTAACCTTTAACTCGGCTACAAAATCATCATCATTTAATTTTTCATTATGCCCTTCCCTAATTAAATAAGCCGTCAGTCGTTTTTGTTGGTTTGAAAATTCATGTGCGACTACTAAGGAACTATGAATATTTGGAAAAGCCGATAACTGTTGTTCAATTTCTCCAGTTTCCACCCTAAATCCACGAATTTTCACTTGATCATCAGTTCTACCTACAAATATCAGCTGACCATCATCTGCATACCTGACCAAATCACCAGTTTTGTATAGGATGTCATCTTCATCATATCCATAAGGGTTTTGTATGAATTTTTCGGCAGTTAGGTTGACTTGATTTAAATACC
>CALLLZ010000334.1 GCA_938008005.1 uncultured Marinicella sp.
CTACATCGTCTAGCTCATCTGCTTTGGTGCGACACACAACAACGAAATCACTTAATGATGGAATCAGTGTTTGTGTTACATTCAAAACACAACTTACAGCTATGGCTGTAGGGATCACATCATTGGAGCTTTGTCCCATATTCACATGATCATTTGGGTGAATAAACAGTTGTTCTGTACTGGCTAAATGAGAAATGACCTCATTACAATTCATGTTTGAACTGGTTCCAGAACCTGTTTGAAATACATCAATAGGAAAATGTTCATCAACATCACCAGACTGGACTTTAACAGCAGCTTGCTTAATCGCCTCACAAACCATTTCATCCATATGGTTCAGGCTGTGGTTGGCCTCTGCGGCAGCGGCTTTGATTAAACCCAAAGCTTTGATAAATTCCCGCGGCATGGTCATGCCACTGATAGGAAAATTGTTAATTGCCCTCTGAGTTTGGGCGCCATATAAAGCATCTATAGGCACTTTTAATTCGCCCATACTGTCTTTTTCAATGCGGTATTCGGTCATAGTAACTGCGGTTAAAAAACGAGCACAAATTATAAGCGTAAACAATACTGCTTGGGATAAAAAATAGTTAACCTTTATTACAATAATCACATTAACCACTTATAAGATAAAGAACTGAGAGCTTATTGAACAATAATACTGATTTGGGCAAATATTGTCAGTCTAACAATTGGAGTCAAAAACTCGAACCTGGCTGTTTTAAAAAAATAATTTCCTCTGGTGTTGATTGTCGACCTAAAACTTTATTTCGATGTGGGTACCGATTAAATTGCTTAATGATTTTTTGGTGCTTGTACTCAAAATCAAGACTTGACTCTAAACCGGTTTGAGAAAACATTTTAACTGCCAATTCATGAATAATAACTGACTCACTGTGCATCAAGGGCATGTATAAAAACGATAATTTCTGAGGTTCTTGCAATAAATCCAAATCAGCTCCCACATCTATCGCTGCCTGAGTCAAGGCCACCGCTAAATAATCATGAGCAAAGGCCGCTTTTTGGCCCCTGAACATATTTCTTGAAAACTGATCCAATACAATAATTTCAGCCAACCTGCCTTCAGGATGCTTTCTCCAATGATAGAGTTCACCAACTATGGCTTTCTGGTAGACAGGTAAAAACTTTTCTTTAACTAAATAATCGAACTTAGAATCTTTAAACCACCATTGCTTGCTGTCAATTTCTTCAAACCAAAACGATAATACCGCATGCATTTCTTTCACTTCAATCACCTTAATTACTAGTTTTTACTGTTGGGAAAAGCTTCAATTTTATTAAAGACTTTAAATTATTGACATCGTCTATACATTGACAATCAACCAATTTAATTTTAACTATTGACGACAGGGGTCATTATATGTCATTTGAATTACCGAAATTACCATACGAAATTACTGCTTTAGAGCCTAACATTTCTAAAGAAACCTTAGAATATCATCATGGCAAACACCACAATGCTTATGTAAACAACCTAAATAACATGATTAAAGGCACTGAATTTGAAGGGCTTTCATTGGAAGAAATTGTCTTAAAATCTGATGGAGGAATATTTAATAATGCGGCACAAATTTGGAACCACACATTTTACTTTAATGGCTTCTCTCCTGATGGCGGCGGTGAGCCTACTGGCGAATTGGCAGAGAAAATAAATGCCGCTTTTGGTGACTTCAGTGCTTTTGTTGAACAGTTCAATCACAAAGCCGCAACTACATTCGGTTCTGGATGGGTTTGGTTGGTACAAAACAAAGCCGGCGACCTTGAGATTGTAAACAGCTTCAATGCCGGCAATCCATTAACTGAAGGATATCATCCATTACTTACGTGTGATGTTTGGGAGCATGCCTACTATGTTGATACAAGAAATGATCGCGGCGCTTACGTGAAAAACTTTTGGAATATAGTTAACTGGGACTTTGTAGCCAACAACTTAAAATAACTGTTATTATTAATATCATCAGCCTATGTTATTTTAGGCTGATGATTTATAGATCACCAGCTTCCCATCTAAACGCATCTTTCAGTTATAATAAATTTTTCATCCAAAACAGTAACAAGGAATGTACACTCGACTCATCAATTTATTTTTCCTAACCTACTTTTTCGTTGTTTCGACAACACAGGCCGAAGTTTATAAATGGACTGATGAGAATGGCCGCATACATTACAGCGACAAAAAACCTGGAAACCAAAGTAGCGAAGAAGTTAAAATCAGACCACATACCCAGGCTGTAACCCAACCCATTCCTCAAGGCACTGAAACGAAAGACCCTAAATCTCTAAACACAGAAGAAGATCTAAAGCCCTATAAAAAGAAACAGAAAGTCACCATGTATGGTGCCAGCTGGTGTGGTTATTGTAAAAGTGCCCGCGCTTATTTCAAAAAAAATAAAATCAGATATACAGAGTACGACATTGATAAAAATGCCAATGCCAGAAAGCGTTATGAAAAATTAGGCGGCACTGGCGTGCCATTGATTGTTGCCAAACGAAAGCAAATGCAAGGGTTCAGCATTACTGGTTTTGAAAAATGGTATGAATCGCTGTAAATTATAGTTCGCACCATAGCAACTCTCACACTTAGATCAAAAATATAAATTCAAGAAAAAAGCCGCATCAATGCGGCTTTTTTCTGACCTCGGCAAAACCAATTCAACCCACTGTTGAGGTAGTCATCACATCTGTACTGTCATTATCATGTGAGCCTGGTTTACTTTTACGTTTAAATAACTTCTTGGTGCCAGTTTTTATATCAATGCCAATGCCATACAAAGAAGGCACCATCAATAAAGTCACAAAGAAAGCCATAAAGACCCCAAAGGCCAATGAAACAACAATCGGTTGTAAAAATGCGGCTTGTATGGAGCGTTCCATCATCATTGGGACCAAGCCAACTATTGTAGTGACTGATGTCAGCAATATGGGCCTAAAACGTGCTACGCCAGCTTCTACAATCGCTTCTTTTGCATCCATGCCCTTCTCTTGAAGTTTATTACAATAATCCATCAACACCAAGTTATCATTGATCACCACACCGGCAGCTGCAGCAATCCCGAAATAACTGAATATCGCCATCGTCATATCCAAGGCAGCGTGTCCTACCACAGCCCCAACAAAAGCAAATGGAATGGCGATTAAAATCAAAATGGGTTGTGAATAACTCTTAAAAGCCACAGCTAAAAGTGCATACATGGCGAAAAAGGCCATCAAATACAAACCTGCGATTTCTTGCATGAAACGTTTTTCACCTTCGGCTTGTCCCACCGAACCTCTAATGATACCAGGATACTTGGCATCCCATTCAGGAAAGAAATTTTCTTCGAGATCGTTGTTGATATCATCTCTGACATCGTTATTTAAATCAGCACTGATACGTGCAGCTCTGTTACCATTCCAGCGCTGAATGCTTTTGATACCTGGAGCATACTCAAGATCAGCCACTGACAACAAAGGCAATTCACGACCATCAGCTGTTCTCACAAAGAAGTTATTTAAACTCTCTATAGATCTTCTGGACTCAACTGGATAACGTACTTTAACCCGCACATCTTGACCATTTCTAGGAACACGCTGAACCTCTTCTCCAAAATATGCTTGTCTGACTTGACGATTGACATCTGCCAACGTTAAACCTAATTTGGTGGCACCTGGCTTCAAAGTTATTCTGATCTCTTCAGATGCCCCTTCTAGGTTATTACGTACATCGTATAGATTCTCATAAGTTCGCAAATGATCTTCTAATTCATTGGTAGCAGCACGAAGTATATCTAAATCAGGGTGCCTGATTGATAATTCATAACCAGGATCATTATTACCTTGTTGATATTGCACTGACACTTCTTTGGCATCTGGAACGTCACCCATCAACTCACGCAAACGAATCGAAGCATCTTTGGCAGACATATCTTGTACTGCTATTGGCCGCTCTTCAGGTGGGGTCAATTTAACAATGGCAATGACGCTATCACGTCGTGATCGGGTATACCAGTTTTCAATTAAACCACCTTGACCATCGGTTTTCTCATTAACCTCCTCTTCCAAAGCCTTTTCCGCATTTTGAAGTTGTTCCAATATTTCTAATGCCCGGCTATATGGAGCTCCTTCAGGTAGGACTACATTAACAATGATTTCATCAGATTCAATTTCAGGGTTAAAGCTTCTTTTTACTAAGCCATTATTGAACATGCCAAAACCAATGATCAGAATGCCTAAAAACACACTGGAGGTTAAATAACGGTGATTTAAAGCCCATTGGCCAATCCTTCGATAACGATTATGTGCAAAGTTTATAATGCTTTGTGCTATGGCTTTTTGCATGCGACCAAAACGTTTCTGCTCTTTACGGGGTTTCATATTCGACAAATGCGATGGCAAAATCAACAAAGATTCGATCAACGAGAAGGCCAAAGCCAGAATCACAACCCAAGTGATGTGACGCGTAAATTCACTGGTCGAACCACCCAAGAATAACCAAGGCATAAAGGCCATGATGGTGGTTAATACACCAAATATCACAGGTTTAGAAACCAGTTGTGCACCTGATATGGCAGATCTAACACCACCACTGGTCCCATCAGATCTTAAGCGACTTGACTCACTGTGAATGCCCTCACCGACCACAATGGCATCATCTACCACAATCCCCAGAACCAATAGAAAAGCAAATGTTGATAACATATTCAAAGACACGCCAACAGTTGGCAAAAACACAAAAGCTCCGGCATAAGCTGTACCAATTCCCACAGCCACCCAAAATGCCACTTTAGGCCTTAAGGTCAACATCAATACAAACAACACCAAAACCAATCCCAATAAGGCTGAACTGCCGATGGTTTGCATCCTTCCTTTGAAGTCCTCAGCTTGGTCATTCCACAACGTTAATTTAGCCCCACTGGGTAAGGAATCTTGTTTATTTTTAAGCCAAGTTTGGACTGAATCCGAAGCTTTTACTATGTCCATGATCTCGGTGGTCATCACCTGAATTAAAACACCAGGTTCTCCATTCAACGTGGCCAAAATTGGATTGTCTTCAAAACCATCAACAACGGTAGCCACATCACCAACTCTGATCACACCGCCATCTGCTGTTTCTTTCACAATAATGGCAGAAAAATCAGCTTCTGTATCAGCCTGACTGCGAACTTTTAATTGATAAGTACCCACTTCTGTTCGGACTGTCCCAGATGATTGGCTCATAGATGAATTTCTTATAGCTGTAGCCACATCTGAGAAAGTTAAGCCATAGCGTTTGAGTGCACCTTCACCTACTTCTATCGAAATTTCCTCTGCTCGGGTGCCAAACAGCTGTACCACATTAATGGCAGGTAACTGGGCCACTTCACGTCTGAGTTTTTCAGCCAAACGCTTCAACTCCCTCTCGTTTAAATCACCGTGTACAGCTATGCGTATGTATTCATCACGATTGACCCACTGTTGGACGATGGGTTGTTCTATGTCACTCGGAAGCGTAGAAATAGAATCGACACGAATTTTGACATCATTCATGAACTGATTAAAATCAACTTGTTGTTCAGCACGTATAGAGACTTCACCATACCCTTCACTAGACCAAGAACGCACCCATTCAATGGCATCCAGATCACTGACTGATTCTTCGATACGTGCCACCAATTGTTCTTCCACATCTTGTGGCGAAGCACCGGGCCAACTGACACTAATTTGCAGCCCAGGAAACCTCACCTGGGGATTCATCTCACGTTCTAGTTGAAAAAAACCAATACCTCCGGCAATTAAAATGCCTAACATCAATAAGTTAGCTGCTACTGAATTATTTGCCCACCAAGCTATCAATCGATTCATTATTCCACCTTAAAGTTGTGTAACCATTTGCATGTCTTTTTTCTGAACTGGTTCAACCAACATACCTTGTGCCGCATTAGGTAATGTTGATATTGCCACCTTTTCACCCACCTCAACCCCAGCACTGATCAATACACGATCTGTAGATGTAGATATCACTTCAACAGACCTGATATCCAATTTATTCTCTTGATCTACAACATATACTTTGTCAGCATTGCGTAAAGCATCACGAGGGATCACCAAAGCTTGTTTCGATTCAATGCCAGCTATATTGGCCTGAACAAACATACCGACAGCAAAAGGTACGCCAAAGTCGGCACCTTTACCATATGGGTCTTGTACCTCAGCAATCGCATAAATCAATCTGGTTTGTTGATCAACTGAAGCATTGGTTCGTACAATTTTACCGGTCCACTTATGCTCAGAACGCCCCATACTGGTTGTAAACTCAACCATTGGGCCATCACCATTATCAGTACTGGCCATAAAGCCCATGGGTAAGTCCAGTTCGGTTAACTGTATATCAGTTAATGGCAAACGCACTTCTACCACATCAGTAGAAAAAACTTTACCTAAATTGGTACCAGCAGAAATGTACTGTCCTTCACCAATCAATTTATTCACCACACGCCCCTTAAAAGGCACTTTGATAGAAGTTCTTGCCACATTTAACTTGGCTTCTTTTAAATTAGCCTTGGCAGCACGTAATTGTGCTTCTGCGTCTTGCACCTGAGGTTTGTTTAAAGCAAAGTCTGTTGGCTTGACTGAACGGTCTTTTTGTAACCATGTATCTTTTTTCATTTTGGCATTAGCCAATTCTCTCTCTAACACCACCTGAGCTGCTGAAACTTGTGCTTCAGCCCTAATAACTGCTACTTTGTAGTCAGTATCATCAATTTTAATCAATGTGGTTTCAGGATTGAACTCGGCGCCTTCAGCAAATTCATCTGCAACACTGATCACATGTCCAGAAACACGAGCAATCAAGTCTATTTCTGTTTTGGGTTTAACTTCACCTTGGGTTTGAACACCTGGAGTGATGGTTTCTGTTTTAACCTCATCGACATACAATGAAATCAAACGTTGGGTGGGTTCTTTCTTTTCAGGCTCTGGTTTAGCAGCTGCCAATGCCTGAACCACATATACGCTGATAACAATAACCAATAAAGGTGCGGCGATCTTAAGTAACGTTTTCACAATTTTTTCCTCTTTATAAATACAAAGTTAGTGGATGACGACTATTTAGCTGATTAACGCTGGAAATTTCAGATAGTTACAAAATGTCCAAGATTCAGTACTTTTGGCCTATAAACTGATAAAAATACTTTTTTGAAATATGATGCAACGATGTTTCCAAATAACCTTCTTATATTATTTGAACATGGAACGGAGATGAATTGCATGGGCTGTTGGTCACTGATTACCTAAGATTTCATAGGCTTATAGTCATGGTTTACAGATTGGTTTCTGTAACCATGGAAACAAGCTGGGTATTTGCGCTATAGTAAATAGATCAAACCAAAGAGTGAATTATGGTGAAAGACACTGAAATCAAACTACCCATCAAATTAGATTCAACCAGCAATGGTGAATTCTCTCCTGTTCCACTAGAAAGGCCTCAACAATTGGCCAATGAAAATGCATTAGAATCGGCTGTAATAAATGCCAAAAAAACCAACAAAGACAGACGTAAATTCCTGCAGTCCAGCTGTGGTGTGGCGTCCACTTTATTGGCTTTCAATTCTGCATTTGCAAAATTTGGCATGACTGGCGGTTTTTATCAGTTATCTGCTGATGCAGGCGAAGATCCGACATTAGCCAACCATCAAGTCAATGGCAATGAATTTATTTTTGATGTGCAAGGGCATTTTGTAAACCCCAATGGTGATTGGCTAAAAAAACTACCAGCAACTGCCAAGCCCTTATCCTTTATGCCAAAATCGCAGTGTGACATAGCCACCAATGAATCTAACCGTGCATATTTGAGTTGTTTAGGCAGTGAAGAATTCATCAAAGATGTGTTTATGGATTCAGACACTGATTTGATGGTATTGTCCTTTGTACCTTCAGCTGCCGACAGTGAACCCCTGACCATTCAAGAAGCTGCCGCCACCAGGGAAATCATCGACCAAATGGACGGCAATCACCGCTTGTTATTACATGGCAGAGTTAACCCCAACCAACCCGGAGATTTAGACGGCATGGATGCTTTGGCTGAGGAATGGAAAATTTCGGCTTTTAAAACCTATACCCAATTTGGACCTGATGGCATCGGTTACTGGCTCAGTGATGATGTCGGCTTAGCAATGATTGAAAAGGCACAAAAGTTGGGCGTTAAAAATATTTGTATTCACAAAGGCATTCCATTTGGTCAAAAATCCTTTGAACACAGTTTATCTGATGATGTGGGTCAGGTGGCCAAACTCTACCCCGATATGAATTTCATTATTTATCATTCAGGTTATGACATGAGTTATCAGGAAAAAGTATTTAACCAAGACAACCCAAATCGTGGCGTTGACTCATTGATACACTCGGTTTTAAAACATCAAATCAAACCCAACAGCAATGTCTACGCTGAATTAGGCAGCACCTGGCGTTTTTTGATGCGCGATCCCAACCAAGCAGCTCATGTGATGGCCAAACTGATCAAATACATTGGTGAGGACAATGTATTGTGGGGTACGGATTCAATCTGGTACGGCTCACCTCAAGATCAAATTCAAGCATTTCGAACTTTTCAGATTTCTGATGAGTATCAGGAAAAACACCAATATGCAGCCATCAGCAAAATACAAAAAGCCAAAATATTCGGGTTAAATGCCACCAAACCCTATCAAATCAGTGCACATGAGGTGGCTCAATTCATCAGTAAAGATCAAGTTGCCTCAGCCAAACAGAATTATTTGAATAATCCAACGCCGCATTTTAAAACTTACGGGCCAAAGACTCGTCGTGAGTATCTGAATTTATTGAGGTGGGGTGGTTGATATAGAGCGTTTTACTTAAATATTAAAAATACCCGTTATGCATTGGGGTTGTTTTTCTTGTATCAAGGTAAAAACATAGCAAAAATGCAGTATGTCATGCTGATACATCTCAGGTCGGCTGAAGCCGACAATCCAACTGAACAATCACCTGGATTGTTGACTTCAG
>CALLLZ010000335.1 GCA_938008005.1 uncultured Marinicella sp.
TTGAATCGACAATTCACATTTTCATTAATTACGGGCGCATCTGACGAATACAAGAACAACATAAATAAACTCAAAGAAGTTTTGAGCAAAGTTTAGTTAAGGAACCTTTAATAAATGCAAGACACCATTGGTTTTAAGAAACTTGTAAGACTGTCAACAGTAAGATCTCTTAAGGGAGGTGGTTTTTTATATGGGTATTGCCTGGTTGGCCATTCAATCTTAAAATCATTCCCATATTGTAGATAACCTATTTTAGTTGAGTACTTTGATATGAAAACAATGATATTTTTACTGTCAGCAATGATAAGTTCAGTTCATGCACAGTATTTTCAATTGGCTTTTGATAATGGTCATGTTGACAGTTTCGATTCAAGGCATGATTTGTTCATGCGAGAAATGTGCGATGTTGCTGATCAATGGGCGTCGGTTAAGCTGGAAAGTCACGAAGTCCAATCACTGTTACCATTGATTGATGATGTTGATTTTTTTAATTTGCCTGCAGATCAAGTTAAATTAAAAAAATTGAAAAGTGATCCCAATATCACAGTGACATGTTCGCCATGTGCTCAGTATCAATTACAGATTAAAGTAGGTGAAAAATCTAATAAGGTGTTTTGGAACTGTGGATGTAGTATCAGCCCAACACCCAAGTCCATTAAACCATTGGTGGCAAGACTCAAAGAAATTCTTTATGAGAGAAAAGAGGTGAAATCAATGGCTGCATCAGATTGCAGGTTTATGTAGGATATCGCTCTGGCGCCATTTTGGTTTTTTTCAATGAGCAATTAAATTTCTAATGCCTCAGCCCACTGTTGGTAAATGGCTCGTTCATCAAACTCTGCTCGGTAGCTCACTGCTGGTAATTGCTTTTGCCATTTAACCAAAGTTTTGGTTATTTGATAATTGTCCTCGGCATTAATCAATCCATTGTTAGGATGTAGAATTTCATGTGCTGCGCCAATCTCATGAGCCATTACGGGCGTGCCTAAGGCGTTGGCTTCGGCATAGATCAAACCAAAAGTTTCAGCAAAGCTGTTTTGTGGATAAAACACGCAGAGGCTGGTGGCTATGTGATGTTTAACTTGCTCGGCAGGCAATGCGCCGAGGTAGTGTACATTGGGGATTTTTTTAGGTTGGTCTTCGCGGTAACCTGGGTTGGCGATGAACAGTTGTAAATCTTTCAGGTGTCGGTTGATTTGTTGAAAGGTTTTAAGTACTTGGTTCAGGCCTTTATTGGGAGCAGAAAGGAACAACAGTTTATTGATGTCGCGTTTTTGTGGTTGGTAATGCGTCAGCTCTACAGGTATTGGGTTGTAACAGGTTTTGATATTGATTTTTGGCTTAAAGATATTATAGATTCGACCCAACAAGCCTTTATTCAATAATTTGTCACAGTGCTTGGCATGGGTATGGGAATTGGTGATTAATTGCCAAGCAGGTTTGAATCGAATGCTGCGTTTAAGTACGTATTCCCAGTTTTTGTAGGTATGAATCCAGAGATGAAATTGGGCTTGAGGAAAGTGTTGTTTTAAGTTGATCAGTTGTGGAAATTTTCGCAGCACAACAACATGATCAGTTTGCTGTTTGTGGGTATGATTGGTGTCCTGCTGTGAAGACTTTGGTTGTTTAAGGTCATTTGGACCAATGAAGTGTATGTTGTGTTGCTTGAGGTTTTGGTCACGCTGTTGTTGAAAGATGGTGACTTGGTGACCATGATCGTTGAGGATTTTGGCGGTTCGCAGTAAGCTGGATTCTGTGCCGCCCATGGCTTGTGCTGCTAAATCATTAAAGTCATAGGGTTTTGGGTGGCTGGTGTCAGCGAACAGGATGTGTGCCATGCTAATTAATTTGTTTTACAAATGACTTCGTTTTGGCTGATGTCTGGGTAAGCCTCTTTGAGGCTAGGAAGTCTGTTTACCTGGGTCTCCGATATGCTGAAATCAAGCCAAAATTCTGGCCATTGTTCAATGCGAATTTCTTTGTTGACTTTAAAGCCTTTGGTGGATAATTCAGCAATTCGGTTGTCAGCATTGTAAGGTTCTCTATACAAGCCCAACGAAATAGAATTTTCATTGTCACCGGAAGTCACCACATAATAATCTTTAACAAAAGCAGCGGCTAAATCTCGACCTTTTTTTAAGGCTTCTGAACGGCTCGCTAATGCGGGAAGGTAAACCCAATAACCCGCTTCTTGAGTTGTGGTGATTTTACGGATGTTTGATTTTAAAACCACCTGGTCCAAAGTTTCTTGGGCAGCATGGACATTAGCTTCTACATCAAAAGGCCCAGCTGAATAACATAACTGCTGGACATCGGCATTCAAGTTGAGATTGTTGTTATCCAAACCAGGCTGAGAGTTGTTATTGGTTTTGTTGGGCTCAACTTCGGAAATCAATTGCAGCTTGTTTACGCCTTGATCAACTGCTTTGAAGTTATTTTTGGCTTGAGGTGTCAAGCGCTGAGACCAGACAAAAAATGCGATGTTGGCCAATAGCAATGTGATGAATATATAGCGCATTAAAACAATTGAGGTTGAATGTTTATAGGATTGGTTGTGAATTATACGGCCTTGACGCTGACTTCGCCACTGCAGAAAGTTTTGATTCCTTCGGAGGTTTCTAATAACAACTCACCTTGTTGGTTGATGCCTAAGTATTGGCCAACCAGTTGAGCGCCTTCGGTAGTGGCTTGGATGGTTTTATTCAATAGATAATCATGTTGTTGCCACGTCGGTAAAAAATAACCCAAACCGTGATGAATAAATTTGTAGTTGTTATTGTCGATATTATGAATTAATTGAGCAATGAATTGATGGCGCTTTGGCACCTCTTCAGTTACAAACAAGGGTATGTTGCAAACGGGTTGGTCGATTGATTCAATCTGATCAATGGTGAGTTGCCAATTGATACCAATACCAATGATCAACTCAGTCTGTTGATGTTTTGGGATGAGATTGATTAATATTCCCGCAAATTTCTTGCCATGGTGGTACAGGTCATTGGGCCATTTTAATTGCAGCAATGCTTCTGGGTTAAAAGCAATAATTGTATCAACAATAGCCAGTGCGGTGGTTATTTGATAACCAGCCATCTGTGTAACAGGTAATGGCAACTTAAAGCGATATGACAGACAAATGCTTCGCCCTTTAGGTGTTAACCATTGTTTGCCGCGGCGACCCATACCTGCCGTTTGGTGTTCGGCTATTAATAAACTGTTGGGGTTGACCGCAGATTGTGTTGAAGACACAGACTCGATCCATTCACAGTTGTGTTCACTGGGGAGATGCTTTTGAATGAAACCAATATCAATGGTGTCTTTGACCACCTTCCCTTCGATGTTGGTATCATGCGTGGTTGGATAATTCACAGACTCACTAAAAACTGCTTGATGTCTTCCAATTCATCCATCGAAACCCCGTGTTGTAAAGGGTATTCGTGCCAATTGGCTTGATAACCACCTTCTTTAAGCGTTTGGAATGAGTTTTTACCTAAGTCAAATGGAACCACAGGATCATAGCTGCCATGGCCAATAAAATAAGGTGTGCTTGTGTTCTTACCTGATTGTTCTGCGTTTAATTTTTCGGGGATTGGTAGATAACAACTGAGTGCCACAACACCTGCTAATTTATATTTTGCCCTGACCGAAGTGTGTAAAGCAATGGCACCGCCTTGTGAAAAACCGGCCAATACGATCTGTTCTGGTTTAAAGCCTGCTTTGATTTGTGCATTGATCAATTCCAATACCATTTGTTCGGATTCACGGATCCCGGCTTCATCTGGCATTTTGCCAACGTCCATCATTTTTATGTCATACCAAGAGCGCATTTCCATGCCGCCGTTGATTGTGACCGGTTGAATCGGTGCGTGTGGAAAGATAAATTGTATGGCTTTGTGAGGGTTGACAAATTGTGGCACCACTGGTTCAAAGTCATGGCCATCAGCACCCAGGCCATGTAACCAGATGACCAATAACTGGGGATTTTCGCCTGTTTTTTGACTGATAAAATCTAACATATGGTTTGAGACTTGTTATCTAGTTGAAAGCGATCTATTATAACGTTTTTGAATTTGCCACATACAGTTATGCGCATCAATTTAACCGGAAAACAGAATCAAGAGATATCGACAAGCCAAACTCATGTGAAGTGGGTTGTTGGGTTGGTGTTCATGTTTATGGTTTTGAGTGGTTGTGGAAATAAAGGTGATTTATATTTGCCTGAGAAAGATGATGTTAAAAACCAAGCATCATTGGTTGGAGAAAAACAATCAAAAAACTGATCTTTGAAAAACTACATGGTTTAGGCAATGATTTTATGTTGCTAGATTGTCGTGAACAACCTTTTAATATAAGTGCAGCCCAAATCACAGAATGGGCCAATCGGCGCTTGGGTGTTGGTTTTGACCAATTGATTGTGATTGAACTGCAAGACAATGATTTATGTTATCGTTTTTTTAATGCCGATGGTGGAGAGGCAGAACAGTGTGGCAACGGACAGCGGGCCATTGCGCATTATTTACACCACCAAGGCGTTGTGGTTGAAGATTTGTGCCTTAAAGGTTTGGGAGGGGATGTGGTTTTGAATTATCAAGATGAAGATCATATTTCAGTGACTTTTAACCAAACTGCAAAAGTTGAAGAGCTTTCGATTGCTGGCATTGATGGTTTTTATGTGGAGATCGGGAATCCCCATTGGGTTTATCATGAGCCTGACTTAACTCACAAAGATTTATTGCCGATGAGTCATTTGGTGGCCAATCAGTTCAACTCAGGGATCAATTTTGAAGCGGTTAAGAAGGTCAGTGACCAGCACATTCAGCTGCGCGTGATTGAACGCGGAGTGGGTGAAACCCAAGCTTGTGGTAGTGGTGCATGCGCTGCAGCGATTGCCAGCGCAACTTTATTAGGGACCACCACGCCGTTAACTGTTTCAATGCAAGGTGGTGATGTCAAGGTCAGTTATGATTTGGCTTGTGATAAAATCACCCTAACCGGACCTGCGCGTTCAATATATCAAGGATCCATTAAAACCCATGAGTGAAACTCAAGAAAACAAAAACGTCAGTAATGCAAAGAAAGAAGATGCGAAAATTCAAAGAGCGATCAAAAACTATTTATTAAAACACCCTGATTATTTTGTTCAACATCCTGAGTTAATGTCTGAGCTTGAAGTGGTCAATGGCAGGGGTGAGTTGACAGATTTAACCACCCATCAATTACGTACTTTACAAGCTGAAAACCGTCGATTAAAGACACAAATTTCCCAATTGATTAAAAATGCACATCAGAGTGAATCGATGATGAATCGTTTGTTTAATCTGTTGACTGCGCTTTCGGTGGTAAGAAAAGTTGAGTTTTTGCCCAAATTTGTGACTTTTGTGGTTGAGAACTTTCCCACAGACTATTTCAAACTTATATTGGCAGAAGGGTTTGTTGAGCTGCCAGATGAAGAACATATTGAGTTACTAAATGACAAACAAACAAAACAATTTGCAGTTTTTAAGGTTAAACAGGAGCCTTTGTCAGGCCGATTAAAACAAGAGAAAATACAAAGTATTTTTACAGACAGTGAAGATATCAAGTCTGCCATAGTCTTGCCAATAGGTAAAACTGCAGAATATGGTTTATTGGCTTTTGCGAGTTCGGATGAAGAAAAATTCCACCCCAATTCATCCAGCGACTTGTTACAAAAATTGGCGCAAATCCTGGCTACATATTTTACACAGCTCAAACCAGAAGAAAAAGTTAAGCATGCCTAAACAGCTGGTTTAGGGCTACATGTTTAAGTTAGGCTGTCGTTTTGGTCTTGAGATTCTGTAATGATTCGAGGCAAAAAGAATAACTTCAGTTGTTGAGTTGACAGTGCAGATTTTTGGCACTAAATATGGGTGAAAGTTTTTTATGATTTATAAAGCCAAATTGTTAGGTTCAGCTGTCTGAAATTGCAGTGATAAAATATCTACAAAAACCCCATTGTTTTTGCTCTAAAATCGTTGCTTTGCCATAGTTTAACCATTATAATGCACCCGCTTTTAGTTGAGCCAATCTGATTGTCTCTTATTTGTCAGCCAATTTATAGATTGACTCCAAGCCAAAAATGACCGAACACATGACCTTGACTGAGGTGAAAAAAACAGTAGTAAAAATACCTGTGTATCAAGTGATTATAGGGTTGATTATTGCCATGGTTTTTTTCTTTATGCAAGGCCGTCCAGCTGCCGTATCGGCAGGAACAGGTGCTTTAATCAGTGCGTTGGGTTCGTTGGCATTTACTGTAATTGTTACCTGGCCCTTTGGTGACACCCAATCTTTGGTTGGTCGGATGTTTAAGGGCGAAATCATGAAGTTTATAGTGATTGGTATTTTGTTTTATATAGCGGTAACCAATTTCTCATTCCAACTGATGCCTTTATTGGTTGGGTTTATCGCCACTCTTTTAGCGTTTTGGGTGGCTTTGTTAACATCATTTAAGTGAGTTAAATCAATGGCAAGTGGCGAAGGCGGCGCTGGTGAATACATCAGCCACCATTTACAAAATCACACAACAGAGCTGGTTGAAGGCAGCGGTTTTTGGACCATAAACACAGACAGTGTTTTTTACACCATCTTATTGGCAGTTATATATCTGTGGTTTTTCCGCAGGGTAGCTAAAAAAGCCTCAGCCGGTGTTCCCAGCAAAACTCAGAACTTTATTGAATTAATCATTGGGTTTATCGATCAGCAAGCCAAAGACATCTTCCACGGTAACAGCAAATTAGTTGCACCATTGGCTTTGAGTATTTTTATCTGGGTATTCCTGATGAATTTCATGGATTTGATTCCTGTCGATTTGTTGCCATGGTTAGGCACCTTGGTTGGGATTGAATACATGAAAGTGGTCCCATCTACTGATTTGAATATCACTTTTGGCATGTCTTTTGGAGTGATGTTAATTGTTTTCTATTACAGTTTTACGGTCAAAAAGCCATTTGCACTGGGTTATCTGAAAGAATTTGCTACCCACCCATTTGAAAGTCCTAATTTTCTGGTCCAATCGATTTTGGCCATTCCTAATATTTTCCTGAACATAGTAGAAACCATCGCTAAACCTGTTTCATTGGGACTGCGATTGTTTGGAAACATGTACGCAGGTGAATTGATATTTATTTTGATTGCGGTTCTGACTTTAAATTATGGTTGGGCAGATGCGTTCAGTTTTAAAGGCGCTACGATGGGCGTTGTACAGTTTTTACTTGCTTTGGCATGGGCTTTGTTCCATATATTGATCATTACATTGCAGGCATATATTTTCATGATGTTGAGTGTGGTTTATTTAAATATGTCACATGAGACGCATGACTCACATTAATTTTTAATTTTAACCAAAAGGTAAATCGGAGAAAACGATGGAAAATTTAGCATTAGTAGCTGATATTCAAGGCATGACGGCCATTGCAGTGGCGTTGATTTTGGGCTTAAGTGCGATTGGTACTGGTATCGGTTTGGGTATCTTGGGTGGTAAGTTATTAGAAGCTTCAGCTCGTCAACCTGAGTTGGCCCCTATGTTACAAGGTAAATACTTCTTGTTAATGGGTCTGGTCGATGCGGTAGCGATGATTGGTGTTGGTATTGCTTTGTTCTTTACTTTCAACAACCCATTCTTAGCAGCTGTTACAGGTTAATTTTTAGCACTTTCCAACAGATTAAGGCGGAGTACAAACATGAATATTAATGCAACACTAATCATTCAAGCACTGGTGTTCTTTGTTGTGATAGTTATCACCATGAAGTATATCTGGCCGCAAATCTTGGGCGCCATGGAAGAGCGCGAGAAAAAGATTGCTGACGGCTTAGCCGCAGGCGATCGTGCTGAAAAAGAATTGAATCAAGCCAAAGCCAAAGTAGATACTTTGATCGGGGAAGCCAAAGAGCAAGCCAGTCACATTAAAGACCAAGCAACTCAAATGGCCACCAAGATTAAAGATGAAGCTAAATCAGATGCACTTGCAGAAAAAGAGCGTCAATTGAATGCGGCCAAGGCAGAAATTGAACAAGAAGCAAATCGAGCCAAAGAAGCCTTGCGTCAGCAAGTGTCTGCTTTAGCCATAGCAGGTACTGAGCAATTACTTTCGAAAGAAGTGGATGCCGGTAAACATGCTGATTTGTTGGATGACTTAATCAAAGAGATCTAAACATGAGTGAATTAATCACATTAGCAAGACCCTATGCCAAAGCGGCATTTGAGTTCGCCAAAAGTGAGTCTGCTGTTGAACAGTGGTCGGAAAACTTATTGGTTGCTGCCGGATTAGCTCAAGATGAAAAGATTCTTAATTACTTCAGTCAACCGAATGTTCAAACAGAAGATTTGGTTCAATTGGTCAGCGGCGATGCAAGCGATGAGTATAAAAACTTTATTCGCATGCTGGCCGAAAATGACCGTTTAAGCTTGTTGCCAGAAGTGGCTGAGCTGTATCAATACTATTTAGAGCAGGATTCACAATCACTGACCGTGGATGTGTTTTCAGCTGTTGAATTATCAGATGCACAAAAACAAGCGATGACTGCAGCACTCAGCAAGAGAACCGGTAAACAGATCAGCTTACAGACGCACATCGATAATGACATGATGGGTGGGGCCAGAATTCACTGTGGAGACTTGGTGATAGACGGCACATTACGCGGTAAGGTTGATCGCATGAAGACACAACTTTTTAACTAAATTTAAGTCTGCTGACTTAATAGAATACGAGGAAATGCAATGCAAACGACATTGAATCCATCAGAAATCAGTGAACTGATTAAAGATCGAATTAAGGACTTTAAAGTTCAATCAGAAGCCCGTACAGAAGGTACTGTTGTCAGTACATCTGACGGTATCGTACGTATCCACGGCTTAGCCGATGCGATGCAAGGCGAAATGATTGAATTACCTGGCGACACCTATGCTTTGGCATTGAATCTGGAAAGAGATTCTGTTGGTGCAGTAATCCTGGGTGATTATGGCCACATTTCAGAAGGCGATAAAGCCAAATGTACCGGTCGTATTCTTGAAGTGCCAGTTGGCCCAGAATTGATTGGTCGTGTGGTTGACTCTTTGGGTATTCCCATTGATGGCAATGGCCCGATTGAAGCCAAAATAACTTCTCCGATTGAAAAAATTGCACCGGGTGTAATTGATCGTAAATCGGTTGACCAACCTGTACAAACAGGTTTGAAATCAATTGATGCCATGGTGCCAATTGGTCGTGGTCAGCGTGAGTTAATTATTGGTGACAGACAAACCGGTAAAACAGCTGTAGCGATTGATGCCATTATCAACCAGAAAGGTACAGGTGTTATTTGTGTTTATGTAGCGGTAGGTCAGAAACGTTCTTCAGTGGCGGCTTTGGTTCGTAAACTGGAAGAGCATGATGCCATGGGCCACACCATCATCGTTGCAGCCACTGCTTCAGAATCAGCAGCCATGCAATACATTGCACCTTACTCTGGTTGTGCCATGGGTGAGTACTACAGAGACCGTGGTGAAGATGCTTTAATTATTTATGATGATTTGTCTAAGCAAGCGGTTGCTTACCGTCAGGTTTCATTGTTGTTGAAACGTCCTCCTGGTCGTGAAGCTTATCCAGGTGACGTATTCTACTTACATTCACGTTTGTTGGAGCGTGCTGCTCGAGTTAATGCAGATTACGTTGAGCGATTCACTGAAGGTAAAGTAAAAGGTAAAACCGGTTCTTTGACTGCTTTGCCTATCATTGAAACACAAGCTGGTGACGTATCGGCTTTCGTACCAACCAATGTAATTTCTATTACTGATGGTCAGATTTTCTTAGGAACTGACTTATTCAACTCAGGTATTCGTCCTGCGATTGATGCTGGTTTGTCAGTATCTCGTGTGGGTGGCGCAGCTCAAACCAAAGCGGTTAAAAAATTAGGTGGTGGTGTTCGTTTGGCACTGGCCCAATACCGTGAGTTAGCAGCTTTTGCTCAATTTGCTTCAGATTTGGATGACGCAACCAGAGCACAGTTGGAGCGAGGTCAACGTGTAACTGAATTGATGAAACAAAAACAATATGCACCAATGAGCGTGGCGGAAATGGCCATGTCTTTGTATGCGATCGATCGTGGTTACATGGATGATGTTGAGATGAACAAGATTGGTGACTTTGAAACTGCCTTGATTGATCACATGAACAGCACCCAATCTGACTTTATGAATGAGTTGAATGCTTCAGGTGACTTCAATGAAGATATTGAAGGCAAGCTAAAAGCTGGTGTTGAAGACTTTAAAAAAACAGGTAGCTGGTAAACGAACCAAATTATAGGCCTGATTACAGGCCCAATTACAGGTATTAATTATGGCAGTCGGTAGTGAAATTGTAACCAAAATCAAAAGCGTTAAGTCAACCCGTAAGGTGACCACCGCTCTAGAAATGGTTTCAGCGAGTAAGATCAAAAAGGCACAAGATCAAATGAATGCCTCTAGACCTTATACGCGTAAAATTAAACAAATGATTGGTCACTTGGCCAAAGCCACACCCGAGTACAAACACCCATTCATGCATGAGCAATCAGGCGAACGTGTGGGTTACATCATCATCTCCACTGACCGTGGACTGTGTGGTGGTTTGAACTCAGGCTTATTCAAAAACGCGGTCATCCATATGCGTGATTGGGAAAGCAAAGGTGCTGGTATTGATGTGGTAACCATTGGTAACAAAGCAGCAAGCACCTTCAAAAGTACCAATGTGAATTTAAAAGCCAATATTTCAGCTTTGGGTGATAAACCTGAGTTGGCTAAATTGATTGGTGTGGTTAAAGTGATGCTGGATGCTTATGCAAACGGTGAGTTAAGTCATGTTTATTTGGTGTTCAATGATTTCGTTAACACCATGACCCAAAAACCTACCATTGAACAGTTGTTGCCTTTGCCGCCTACAGAAGAAGAGGAAATCTCAAATAATTGGGATTACCTGTATGAGCCAGAAGCCAAAGATGTATTGGATCAGTTGATGAACCGTTATATAGAATCTTTGGTATACCAAGGTGTTTTAGAAAATTTGGCCTCCGAACACGCGGCCAGAATGGTGGCGATGAAATCAGCCTCTGATAATGCATCAGATTTGATCAAAGACTTGCAGTTGATATACAACAAAGCAAGACAAGCAGCCATTACCCAAGAAATTTCAGAAATTGTCGGCGGCGCAGCCGCAGTATAGGAGAATCCAGATATGAGTTCAGGAAACATAGTACAAATCATTGGTGCCGTAGTGGACGTTGAGTTCGCTCGTGATTCAGTGCCTAAATTGTATGACGCATTAAAAATAGCCGCAACCAACACCACTTTGGAAGTTCAACAACAATTGGGTGACGGCGTAGTCAGAACCATTGCTTTGGGTTCAACAGATGGTTTAAAACGTGGCTTAGAAGTAACCAATACAGGCGCTGCAATTTCTGTACCTGTAGGTAGTAAAACATTGGGCCGCATCATGAACGTATTGGGTGAGCCTATTGATATGTGTGGTGATGTTGATGCCGAAGAGCATTGGGAAATTCACCGCGAAGCCCCCGCTTATG
>CALLLZ010000336.1 GCA_938008005.1 uncultured Marinicella sp.
TATTAACTTCTACCGCCACTTTTGATTGCTTGAAGTTTATTTGTTCCTTCTTTGCAAAAGACTGATTGGCTGCATTGATTATTAGTATCAACAAAAGAATGATTTTTTGTACGGACATTTTTTGAGTATCAGAAGTATTAACAGTCTTGATTATAAAGGCAGAACATATAAGTTAAAAGATCTGCATCCTACTTAAAATTGTATAAAGTGTACGACCCAATTTACGATCAAATATTACGCCGTTTACAAAGCAAATTTCTTAACAACATAATCACTGGTCAGATGCTTGGTGATATCCATGGGATCACATTGGGTTTTTCCTGACTCCACTGGGATCGGGCCCATATATTTAGCCACCTCAATCGCTGCTTTGTTCAGCCCGAGGCTTCTTTTACCAATACCTAATAAGGCCGCTCCCATAGACAAATGCACCGACTTATCTTCTGTTTTAAAAGTCTTTTCTATATGATCAATGTAGCGATGAAAGTAATCATCACTGGGCGCGCTTTTCTTCTTGGACTTAGAAAGTTCATAAACAAAACCATATGCACAACGCCTTTTTACCGAATTTGAGCTTTTAACCCAGTCATCAGCCACTTCATCAATGAATGCGGTCTTGGCCACTGGCGCACCACAAGCTGAATATATATGAACCATCAGTCCAAAATCCACATCTTCTACTTGTGATTCCATTTGTTCACGGGTGATCATTTTGGGGTCGTCAATCAATACCGCCAGTACCTTCATATCATAGTAGTCACTGTCCCAAAGCCGTTTGGCCAATTCATGATTCTTACCCACTTGCTTGGCCAGTTTTCTCTGCACTGTCAAACCAATCCCAAAACTTTTATATGGACTGTCGGCCTCCATCTCATTCCAGTTTTCGATACCTTTTTTGTTCTGATTTTCTTTCAGTAACTTCAATACATCTGATTCATTCATACATGCAACCTCCATCAATTTACCTGAATAACGTTATAACAACGTAGACAGTAACAAAATATTGACACAATCTTCAAAAGATTACCACAGTTTAATCCATCCCAAATTACCTGCTATCGAAAGGAGTAACTACAATGTCTAATACGGAACTATCAAAATCTATAAGACAATTTACGTTCAAATTCACAGTGTAACTTTTTTATTCACGAGTCGTTTTACAGCTAAAATACCAAAAATTTAATTTACCAACACAACCATGGAAAAAAACATGTATCTATATATTCTCCTCTTATTTCTGCCATTAATTTCAATCGCTGATGAATCTGATTCAGCAGATAAACAATCATTGTCACCTATACAAATATTGGCACAAAACAACATGACATCTATTCATTATACTGATGGTGTTTTTTCTGGTGCTGGTTGGGAAAAAATAAAAAAGCAAGCGAAAAGCAGTCATCACGTTTTAATTGGAGAAGAACATTTTACCAATGAAATTCCGTTGTTTGCTACAGCATTAATGAATGACAGCCTTTATGATAATTTATTTATTGAAGTAGACCCTCACACTACTGAGCTAATCAGCGACAAAATGATTAATTTATCCAACTCCCAGTTTAAAAAATTTAGCCAAAAGTTCGGACAGTTGTTTTCATTTTATGCTGCTGATAATGAGTTCTCTTTAATTCATGATGCCGTCAAGACTGGAGTAAAAATATTTGGATTAGACCAAGTTGTCATGTATTCCGATCAATTACTGACTCATGAGCTATTTCAACAAAGCAAGCTTTCGCCAGCCAAAAGTATTTATCAATCTATTGAAAACAATTCAAAAAAACATTTCGAAACATTTTTACAAGATACCAGCAAACCTTTCTATTTTATGACTCCTGAATTCAGTCAAAAGTTAAAAGAACTTGAAAAATTAGAGTTATCTGAATATGAAAATGAAATCATTAATGACATGAAAAAGTCCATCGAAATATATCAAAGTGGCAGTCACCCTTTACGCGTTCAACTACTTAAAAATAATCTTATGAGTTATCTAGATGAGATACTTAATGCCCGTAACTTCTATAAATTTGGAGCCATGCATACATTCAGAGGAGAGAGTATGCTGACTGTATTTGATATTGGTAACTTTGTTGAGAATATAGCTGACAGCCAGTATCAACAAAGCCTACATCTAATGGTCATACCTAAAGGTGGCTATCAAGGAGCCCCTTTCAAAGGTTTTCCCAGTACTAAAATTAATAGCGAAACTGGCGTAACAAAAGTATTAAAACCATTTTTTGATCTCACCAGTACTTCTGAATGGAACCTATTTGACTTAAAACCCATTCGTAAAAAACTTCAATCAGGTGAATTATCCGTCGAAAATGTCACACTAAAAAGAATAATCAAAGGCAATGATTTCTTGATAATTATCCCTGAAGTATCGGCCTCGAAAATCATGTAAAAGTTACTGCATTATTCTTAAACAAACGCTGACTTCGTTATGTCAGCGTCTTGTAGTTTAAGCTTGAGGTTCGATTTGCGATACCCCAAGCTTATCGGTAAAAAATTTTGTGATAAGAGCAAGTCTATCTGACTATGATTTAATAATATTCAAATTTAAAAACCATATGAGGATTTGACCAACAACCAAAATCTCTAACCTTCCCTCCATTGTCAGATGAACCATATAGGCATTTATTTCTGAGTTTATTCCTCAACCTAAATGTATCAACATCAATATCTTGAATTTCATATACCGCATACCCTGAAAGACAACTTCCTGCTGTAATTTCACCATAGCTGCTATCATCTACCGGCATTAAGCATAAACCTCCAGTTGCTAATGACTTCAATTTAACTTCGTTTATAGTCGCAGTAGGTTCAATAATGAAGGCAAAAGCTGGATCTGCCCAACAATCAAAGTTATGAAACCGAATTCCCGACCCAGAATTATGTGGGTATATACATTTCCCAAAAGACATGTTTTTGATACGTACTGCATCCTCAGGTATATCAACTTTACAAGCTTTTGTCTTCAACCTTAAATGGCGCCAAATACGACCTTTCTTCTTCACTTTAATCTCATATTCAGTATTACAATCTAATCCATTAATTCCATATTCTAAACGTTCATCTGTACTAGCGAATGTAACATCATTGTCTTTTATCCAAGAACCACCTGATACCTCCCTCCAATGTACTTTATAATTAGAGCCAATGTTCCACCAACTTAAATCTATACCGTTGGTAAAGCTTGATCCGCTTAATTCTAATAAATCAGCTGCCTTGGCATTTTCCAAAAACACTGTCGTCATCAGAATAAAAATAACATATTTAAATTTTTTCATTTGTTTGTCCTCATATTAAAAATTACACCTTTCTGACTTAGCAAATTTAGAATTAAAAATGCTAAATAAAGGTAATAAATGCCTTAATACTGCTTTAATATTAATAGCTATAAATTTCCACCTGCAAAATTACATTGTGTGCATCTCATGAAACCGATTTAAAATATTACTTAAATGAATTTTCATCTGTAGTTTTTCTTTGGAATAAACTGGTAAATATATTTTTTTTTCCGGTTTTTACCGTTAGAAGAATAAACGTACCAACTTCAAACTAATCAGAATATTTATCCATGCCAAAAACAAGCCGACTTAAAAAGTCGGCTTCTACAATTGCGAGGTCTTGTCTCTTAAAATATAAAAGAGGTCTACTAATAAATGTATCCGTCAAACTATGGCAGGTTCAATATGACCCCCTTTGTTTCCTTATATTTTTCCTGAGTCTTTTATTTCCAAAAAACCTAACTACCACACTGGAGCTTCGCTGTGAGTATCAACCCAATTGCTCACCACCGTCGTCCCAGCCGAGCCCAAAGGCGAGAGCAGGGATCCATTTTAGAAAGTATGTCAGATTTGATATAAAGAAAAATTAAACAATTACTTGAACCATGCTTTTTCTGTATTCTACATATTTCTATGCATTACCAAGCAGGAGCTTGGGAACGAGCAAAAAAATAAACATTCGTTTATTTTATATTCTTTCAAGTCTAGAAATATAATAGTTGCCAAAGGGTGCTTTTTTTAAAGATGCTTTAACGCTCTTGTAGCTTTTAACCTTTACCTCTAAAGATACTGTATGGAATAAGAAAAACACATCATGAGAAGCTGTAACTACTTCCAATTGATCTTTATTTATAT
>CALLLZ010000337.1 GCA_938008005.1 uncultured Marinicella sp.
TACGAATTGAGGAATCTTTTAATGTTCATCGTTACTTTAGCTCAGCACCTTCGACTTTGTTGTTATTAGATTGTAGAGGACTATTTAGTCCAGGCCTTTCTTCACATGAAATAATGCTTGAGTTCTGCTATAACTGCACCCACTATTGGTGTCATTACATCACTAACAAGCTGCAGAAGGTTTGAAACGATATGCGCAATTACCATAATTTTTACATAAACGGTCAATGGGTAACACCAAACAATCGTGACCTATTAAATGTGATCAATCCGGCAACAGAGCAAGTGATTGGACAGATATCCATGGGTACAGCTGCAGATGTTGATACAGCTGTTAAAGCGGCTCAAACTGCATTTGCATCATTCTCACAGATAAGCAAGCAAGGTCGCATTGATTTACTCAAAGCCATTGCTGCTGAATACAAAAAAAAATCTGCAGACATTGCCGCAGCGATTACCGAGGAAATGGGTGCGCCGAAATGGTTGAGTGAATCCAATCAAGCGGCTTCAGGTTATTTACATTTTAAATCTGCTATACAGATTCTTGAAGATTTTGAGTTTGAATTCAATCAAGACACCTCACTGATTCGCAAAGAACCTATCGGGGTTTGTGGTTTTATCACACCTTGGAATTGGCCAATCAATCAAATTGGATGCAAATTGGCACCCGCATTAGCTACCGGCTGCACTGTGGTATGGAAACCATCAGAAGTGGCGCCATTTTCGGCGTATTTGTTGATGCAAGTGTTGCATGATGCAGGTGTTCCTGAAGGTGTTGTTAACATGGTTAATGGTGATGGGCCGGTTGTGGGCTCGGCGATTTCATCACATCCAGAGATTCAAATGGTTTCATTCACTGGATCCACTCGTGCGGGGATTGCGGTGGCTCAAGATGCAGCGCCCTCTATTAAACGCGTCACCCAAGAATTGGGCGGTAAGTCTGCCAACATCATTTTAGATGATTTGTCCGAAGAAGCTTTTGGTAAAGCAGTGGCAGGAGGGGTTAAAACCATGTGTGTGAATTCTGGTCAAAACTGTAATGCGCCATCACGCATGTTTATCCCACAAACGCGATTGGCTGAAGCAGAAGCTGTGGTTAAAAAGGTGATGGGTAAAATCACGGTTGGAGATCCCAATGATGAAAATGTCTTTGCTGGACCTGTGGTGTCGAAATTGCAATGGGAGCGTATTCAAAACTTGCTACAACAGGGCATCGATGAAGGTGCTGAGGTTTTAGCGGGTGGTATAGGTAAACCCGAAAATCTAGAGACAGGATTCTATGTGAAACCAACTGCATTTACTGGCGTTAGAAATGACATGAAGGTTGCGCAAAATGAAATTTTTGGACCCGTGTTGTGTTTACTACCTTATGAAACAGAAGCTCAAGCCATTGAAATGGCTAATGACAATGATTATGGTTTATCTGGATATGTTTCGGGTGCAGATGCTAAGCGTGTTATACAAGTAGCCAATCAATTGCGGGCCGGAATGATACACATCAATGGTGCACAAATGGATCGCACCGCACCATTTGGTGGTTATAAACATTCTGGTAACGGCCGTGAACGTGGGCCACAGGGTTTTGAGGAGTTCCTTGAAACCAAGGCTCTTTTGGGTGCAGCTAAATGATTAGAAGCTGTCAAATAAATAGGGGACTACAATGAAATTAGCCCAAATCATCCTCAGTAACATGCCAAACAGAAGCAACCCACTGAGTTGGTTGCCGTTTATTTTGTTACTGATTGTGATGATACCTATATTGATTTTGATGGTAATTTTGATCCCTATTATCCTGATCATCAACATCATTAAACTTAAGTTCTTTCCCAATAAAAACCCCAAGACTTTTATCACACCCTTTGGTTTTGCTGCTTACTCACAAGTGAATCGCAGTGTGGTCAATTACCCTTGGCATGAAATAGATAAAGCTGAAGTCTGGTCAGAAGACCGCGACACTTTTCCAGTTTTATTCATGAAAACAGGTGAGTCTATAAAACTCAAAGATGTGGATGTTGAACAACTGAAAATATTGTGTAAACAACACAACATCACTTTCTATGAAGAAGTGGTGATTGTACAAGATGTTTGATTGCAAAGAAGTTATTGTGGAATTGTTGGTTATTTAACTAAACTGTGCATATCCGTTAAAAATTAAAATAAAACCTGCTTCAGATTTTTATCTGAAGCAGGTATACAATAAAAGTATTAGTTATAGGCACATTCTAAAGGGTTCGAGGTAGTGAATTCATATTCGCTGCTATCAGTAAAACAAACCCCGTCCCAATTGTTATGAGCTGGACATGGAATGATAACGTCAATCCCAAAGCTGTTAACTGGTGGTGGTCTGACAGCCCATCTATCGACATTCATCGGTGCTGAACAATTATCACTGAACGTGTTATTGTTCTCCACCCTAACCCTTGTTGGGCAAGTGCTTCCTGAGCTAATACCATCATGAAAAAGACCTGGGGATACTATGCCGGGGTGGAAGTTTGATCCACAAACAATGTTGTTCTTTATGGTAATGTCGCTTGAACCGTCCACAATATCAATTCCATTTTCATTTGGATTCTCTATTAAGTTACTGTCTACAGTTACGGTGTTGCTATTAACTAAATAAATTGAGCTGGCACCTGTATTTTGAAAATGATTGTTAAAAACAGTAATTCCTGAACTGTCGTAAAAATCTGCACTTCCATCTCCTCTGGGACCATTGTTTCTTCCTATAAAAGTATTTTGTGTGACATTGATGTTTGAAGATTCAAATGTTCGTATATGCTGAGATGCGCCAGAGTAAATTGATGGAGATTGTTTGGGGTTTTCGAAAATTGCATAACCGGCTCTTTTGAATGTTGAATCCTTGATGAGGATATTGTTAGATTGAAAAAAATTCAAATTCATTCGAATGCTGTTATCAATAACGATGTTTTTAACTCTAACATTATTGGCATAATGGAATCTTAACAAGGCACCATCTGTAGGGTTTCTAAGTGATGAGGAAGATAAAGCCAGTGCTTCATATTCCATTCCTTCTCCAATTAAAGTGATGTGTTTGATTTTTACATTGTTTAAAGGGTTACTCTGTGTTCCTTGAAAACGGACCAAAGTCATATCACCACCACATCTTGGGTCTTCTGGACAGGCTTGCATGACTATTTTAGTGGCATTTGCATTGGAATTATCTGCGCCAATCAGTTCAATGTCTTTATTGATTAAAAGTGTATCAGTCAATATGTGTGTTCCCTGCGGTAGCCTCACTTTATCACCATCTTGAGCATTTTGGACTTCTGTGGCTAAATCGAAAGCCCTGACTGTTACCGCGTCGAGTAAAGTACTGTTGTTGATGTCACTGCTTGATGAGTCATATCTTAATTCAAAAGTTCTCTCTGTTAAACCAACTGAAACAAGTTGGTTGCCTGAGCTTTGACAAGCAATTTTGGTGTCAGAAATACCTGGTCCACTTTCCCATACACAAACCTCAAAAGCATTAGAGGTGTTCCAATCAACATCGATGTTACAAGAGTTTTGACTTAAAGATAAAATACAATTTTCCGCTGCAATGGTGCCGCTTGGAGGCCCTGGATTGGCCGCATAAACTGTGATTGAATCCAACAGTATGGAGTTCGAATAGTTTTGTGAGCCATACCTAAGCTCAAGCGATTTTCCTGTGACATCAACATATGAGTAAGATTGACTGCCAGAGGGTAAACAGGCGAATTTAGCTGGCGTTAAGCCAGGGCCTAACCTCCAAACGCAAACATCAGAAACGTCATTGCTGCTCCAAGTAACATCAGTTGAACATGTAGACTGACCGGTTTCTAGTTGGCAATTATTGGCTGAAATTGAACCTGTAGCAGGAAGCCCTGTTACATGTATAGAGTCTAATAATTGAGATGAGCTGTAAGTCAATGAACCGTGCCTTAACTCCAAGGTTCTGCCGTTGGCTGAAACATAAGGATATATTTGTGTACCAGCTGTTGCACAAGCGAATTTTGCAGGAGTTAATCCTGGCCCAAGGCGCCAGACACAAACTTTGGTTGCACCTGTGCTATTCCAGTCTAAGGTTGCTGAACAATTTTGTTCACCAGGGCTTATTGTGCAATTAATGGGGTTGGCATTTATTGATCCATTTTGGGAATGTGCAAAAGTTGAAAAACATATCAAAATTAATAAATACATGAGTGACTTAAACATACTAAACTCCTTTGTTGAATTAAAAATTAATTTTAATGAAAGTCTTTCTCAATACATGAGAAATTAAAAAAAATAGTAACAGTAATATTCGTGAAAATAAGTGTAAGTTTTGTCGAAAATATGGAAATTATTAAAAATAAACGTTTTACAAAACACCCAGGTTGAGTACAAAGAGTTGATCTTTTTATTTTTTCATTAAGCTTAATTAAATTGAGTTAAGGAATCATTACATTTTAGCTGTCATAAAATAGAGGCGGCTGCATCCGATGTTTTAAGTTTTTAAATTTCATATAAATTTTAAGTTTTTTTCAGGATAAATAAATTTCTAATTGGCAAAATTGGTGCTAAATTTTCAGCAGGGTAATTGATGAGAAAAAGCCAAGAAACCATTTGTGTTGAAGCCGGTGAGAAAATTGAGATATTCAATTGCAGTTTCAGCAGTGTGCCGATGAAATATGAATTTTCAGCCAAAGCAATTGAATCTAAACCTTTGTCTGGACTTTTAGAAATTCAAAGCAAGCAAATACTTTTTTCAAGCCCGAAAAAAATTATGGATTTAAAAGAATCTAATGTGGTGAAAGCATCTCTTTGGGACACGTTTATGACGATATATGTGATTGCAGGTTGTGATATGGAAATCACTGTATCGAAAAGAAGCGCCACATCTTTAAAACGAATTTCTGGGTTGGTTATCGTTTTGACTTTGATTGCTGCCAGTCTGGTTCTCTTAAAATGAATGCTTAAGGTTTAAATTAAGTGTTTTCGTGTATTATCAAATGATTGCTGTTTTTTCATTCAAATCCGTTAACAAAAATAACATCAGATACACAGGACTCTATAGGCGGGAGGTTGTCATATTGTATTTGTAACTCATCGATGGGTTCGAAAATGTTATTGCCATCACTGATCCAAACATTGAGATCTAATGGTAAATTACCCACGTCACTGTTCTTATCACAAGGTCTGGCAACCCGAATAAATGCGGAGGCAGAGCTGATGTCAAATGAAGCACATCGTGAATCTGCACCGACTCTTTTCGCTGCTTGTAAAGCAGCCATTAATCGATCGCTTAAGCTGCCTTGAGCGTTTAAGAAAGCTGTTTCCATATCAGTAACTACACTTTCCGAAATCAAAATATTTCCTGCGATGGCATAATTAGGACCTGATACATCAATGAATTCGGTAAAACAAGCCGGACCGGTGAAACCTGCACTTCTGGGCGAACCATTGTTGAGGTCAACAGCTATATATTGTCTGTCACTGGAATCGTTATCTACATCGTTTATGAACAACCAATCCATGATTTGTTGCGGAGTGTCACCCGCTTCCATGCGGTCCCTCGCATTATTTTGATTAGTGGGCGAGTAGAATGATTGGGTGTGAATAGCTCCAGTACCTAACACGATGTCGCTGATCACAATAGCTCCGTCCTCAGCACCGATACAGGTGGCCCCAGCACTGCCAATTTCACCAGTAACGGGATCTACTGCAACAATCGAGAAAGTAGCGAATGAAGCTTTGGACAACAAAGTCAGTGTGATGAAAATAAATGTACGTTTGGAATGCAATGTCATGTTGTAGGCCTCATTTTTACTGATCTATGTATATGATTAGAGTATATAATTAGATTTGAATTATTGTATTCGATTTTTACATTTAGCTTAATGCCTTAAAATATTATCTTGCCACTCTATACCTGTTTTCAATGATGTTATACTGATGAAGTCTTGTGTAACATATGAAATGTATGAGTCCTATCAGCAGTGGAGCCAATAATGATGTGATTCAAACACTTCGTACCGCTCACCAAAATCAAACTCAGTTAAATTTAATGGCAGACCAAAAAGCCAATATTTTAATTGGTACCTTGGCCTTGATTTTTACAGTGGTCTTAACGAAACTGTTGACATTGGCAGATAATCACGCCTTGCTTATCACTTTGATTGTTTTTGTGATGATGCAATTGGTGCCTTTGGTTTTAACTGTGATGGTTTTGATCCCCAAAAACATCAATGATAAAAGTACAGCTGATATCAATGACATACAAAACCCTTTGTTTTTTGGTTTTTTTACCCAGTATACACAACAACAATACAGTGATTATATCTGTGGTTTGTTGGTTGATAACGAGTCAGCCAGGCAATTAATCATCAATGACATTTATCAAATTGGTGTTATTCTGCGTCGAAAATATCGGTTGTTGCGACTGGCTTATTTATCTGCTTTGTTGGGCTTTTTAGTGTCTGCAGTTGTGGGTTTAATGATCACTATAAGTACATAATAATTCTGGAGAAAAAATTTTGATACCACTAAGAGATCATAACCCTTCGCGAAAAACACCTTATGTAACTTGGTCATTGATGGCAATAAATATTGTGGTGTTTGCATTTTATATCCCGCTTTTGAATGACCCTGTTGCTTTGTCCGGTTTTTTTGCTGAATGGGCAATGGTGCCATTAGAAATTACTCAGGGCGAAGAATACCATACTGCCATTACCTCCATGTTTTTACACGGTGGTTATATGCATTTGGCGGGCAATATGTTGTTTCTGTGGATATTTGGTGACAATGTTGAGGACACTTTAGGGCATGGGTGGTTTTTGGTGTTTTACCTGTTGTCAGGTATTGGTGCGGATGTTTTTCATGTTGTATCCAATAGTTCATCTCCTATACCAACTGTGGGTGCCTCTGGTGCCATTGCTGGTGTGATGGGTGCATACCTGTTGTTTTTTCCTAAAGCCAAAGTAGATTTTTTGCTGTTTATAGTCGTGATTATTAAAATGATTACTTTGCCTGCATTTGTGGTTTTAATTGGATGGATGGCTATGCAGTTGTTTTCAGGCATCAGTTCAACAGCAGCTGGAGCGGGTGTGGCTTATTGGGCTCATATTGGCGGCTTTATTGTTGGTTTATTATTGGTGTTGCCAGTTTGGCTTAAACTGGGTGGGACACAGTTTTGGCACAGAACGGGTTACCATCCGCCACATAAGGCAACATTCAATTCAAAATAATAACGAGTATGGTTATGGTATTTTCATATTTTCTATAAATTATGGGTAAATTTTGTCAATCAATATCCATCAGCTTATTAAATGATTGTGATTTTATATTCATAAGCGAAAAAATAAGATTGAACCCATATATTTCAATTGATTTATTATGTAATCAATTATGATTCTTGATGAGTCTAAACACCATTTACTTTACTCATGAAATTAGCTTTAAAATCATTGAACGATAGTTGCTCAAAATTGAACTCCGTAGGTGTAATAATTTTCCTTTTTCTAATAACGATAATGCCTATTTTACCGGTTTTTGCTGATAGTAATTTACCGAATAAACACTCAGTTGGCCAAAAGAAAGTTGGTGAGTTGATTACAGCCTGTAATCAGTTAGAAGATAAGGATCCAGCTGCGGCCATTAAGTTGGGGATTGATTTGTTATCTGAGTTAGATAAAGAGGAAAAAAATATTGATGTTGGTCACGTCTTAGGCTGTCTTGGTTGGGCTTATATGAATCAAAATAATCTAAAAGAAGCGCGTACAAAGGCTTTGGAAATTGAACATATATTACTGGATTTAAGTGTAATCAGTGCTGACAGTATTAAGTTAGCCAGACGTGCTGGCGGTATATTTCACTTGATGGGTGATCGAATCAGTGCTTCAGAAAACTATAACCTGGCGATGCAACAAGCTGAAGAGTTGAAAATAATTTCTGAACAAATTCCAATTTTGGTGAATTTAGGTGTTTTGAATTCTGAATTACGAGCCCATGAACAGGCTATAAATAACTATTATCATGCATTGGATTTAATGGCAAAAATTGAAGATTTTAGATATCAGCCACCGGTGTTATATAACTTAGCAGTGACTTTGAATGGCCAACAACGTTTTACAGAAGGGCTGAAGTTTTTTCAACAAGTTGAAGCCATGATTAATGATCAATGGCCGCTTGGTCGTGTATCGCAAACTTATCAAGGCTTGGCAGCGGCTCATTCAGCATTAGATAATTTGTCCCTGGCCAGAAATTATGCAGAAAAAGCATTAAGTATATTGAATGATAACAATCAAAACGATGCCGACTTTTACAACTTAAAAAGTGTTTTAGCCAATATTTATGCACGACAAGGTGATTTAGAATTAGCGACCCAATATGCGGATGAATCCAGTGAGTTTTATTTAAACCCTCAAAACAGATCTGATATATTGGGCAGTACCAATCCATTATCTGGTTTAGCCGGCACATATGAAAGGCTGGGCCTGTTAGAACAAGCCATAAAAATGCATAAAACCTCAAAAGACATTGAGCAAGAGATGCAGGATACATTTAATCAAGAGGTTATGGCACAAATGCAAGTTAGGTTAAATGACAATCAAGAGCGGGAAGCCTTGGTGTTACTAAAAAATGAACGTATCAATAATCAAATCCAACTTAATGCCGCAGAATATAAACGTCAAATATGGTTGCTAGTGAGTGTTGCCGCAATTGTGATATTTTTAATGTTTCTTTATTGGCAGTATTTAACCAATAAAAAATTAAAAAAGATGGCCATGACAGATAGCTTGACTCAGCTGGGTAACCGGAGAGCCACTCAAAACTGGTTGTCTGCTCACAGTATGCCAAGCGAACCAGGGTGTCGATTTTTGTGGTTGATAGATTTAGATCACTTTAAGGCTGTTAATGATGAATATGATCATGATGTAGGTGATTTAGCCTTACAAAAAATTTCTGAAACCTTAACTGGCTTAAATAACGACTTTCGATTCGTGGGCCGTTGGGGTGGTGAGGAGTTTATCCTAATAACTGATGATGTTGGAGTGAATGAAAAAGAGGGTTTTTCAAAATTGTTGCTTCAAGCCATTCAACAAACTCAAATACAAACAAACTCAACTTGTTTCAGTCTTACAGCTTCAGTTGGTGTGAGTAAAGTCGATAATAAAGATCCATCAGCATGGGTTAATGCCATGCATCAAGCTGATAAATCTCTTTATTCGGCTAAGAGTAATGGACGAAATTGTGTGGTCTTTTCCCCCATGTAATTCTGTGTGTTGAATTATTATCAAAATAGATTTAACTCAATTTGATCATTACCTCTATAATCTGTGTTTTGTTAAATCTTAAACCCTCAACCAATGCCCATAAAAAACAACCACAACATTGCTTATGGTGAATTGATTTTGCTGTTGGCATTTATGACTTCTTTGGGCGCCTTGACCATTGATTTACAACTGCCTGCTATGCCATTGATTTTGGAGTCTTTTGGTTTAACCGCAGCTAATCAACAACAATGGATGATCACTGCTTATATGTTCGGCTTTGCAGGGGCGCAAATATTCTATGGTCCTATTTCTGACAGTTTTGGTAGAAAGCCAGTTTTAATTTTTGGGCTGACTGTTTATGTACTGGCATCAATTGCATGTTTATTGGCTGATTCATATTGGATGTTTCTCTTTGCAAGAGGTTTGCAAGGAGTTGGAGCAGCATCGGCAAGAATTATGGTCAATGCCATCACCCGTGATTTTTTTCAAGGCAATGAAATGGCCAAGGTCACTTCATTAGTTATGTTGATTTTTATCATGGTTCCGGTTTTTGCGCCTGCCTTAGGTAGTGTGATATTGTTGTTGGGTGATTGGCATTTGATTCTTTGGGTTTATATGATTTTTGGGTTGCTGGTGATGGTTTGGAGTATGTTCCGTTTGCCAGAATCATTGGCACAAACACATAAAAAACCATTGCGTTTAGGTAAAATAAAAATCGCTTTTCTACAAGTCGTGTCAGAACCCTTGTCGATGTCTTTTGCAGTCATCAGTGGTGTTGTATTCGCAGGTTTTATGGCTTATTTGAATGCCGCTGAACAAATATATTCACATATTTATGACGCCAAGCAACAATTCCCTTATCTGTTTGGAGGAATTGCACTGTTTTTTGGTTTGTCTGCTTTTGTCAATTCTAAGATAGTGATGCGTTTTGGTGCGATGCAAGTCACATTTTATGGCATGTTGGTTTTGTTACTGGCTAATCTCATTAGTTTGTTGTTAGTGGTATTATATGCGGGTATCCCACCTTTGTGGTTATTTGTGGTGATGATGGCCAGTATCAATGTCTGCATTGGATTGGCTTATGGTAACTTGATGGCCATTGCGATGTTGCCATTGGGTCATGTTGCAGGAATGGGTGCTTCAGTGATCGGTACTATATCAGCTATATTGGCAGCTGGGATTGGGATTTATATTTCACAACAGCTTAAGCATACATTGATGCCTATTATGTTGGGATTTTTCATTACTTCATTGATCGCATTTATTTTGGTGTACTACTTCCGAAACCATTCCTCAGATGAGTTAGATAGTGTGCTTGTCGATTGATATCTAACTATATTTAACCTTGGTAGCATGTGGTTAAAGCAAAAATTGGTTCGCAAGTACGAATGATTATCCATTCATTAAAATGCTTTTCATACCAGATTTTTTGCTGATTATCAGCAGTTTAGAAGCTTCGGATAATTGAACAGGTCGACTTAAATAATAACCTTGATATCCATCGATATTGAATTGAGCCAGTTGATCAAATTGAAGTTTGGTTTCAACACCTTCAACAATGACTTTTTTCTTAAGTTGATGGCATAAAGGAACCAAAGCTTTCAGTATCTCTTGACTGAATGCTCGATTGGATGTATCTGATACAAAAGTACGGTCAAATTTAATCACATCTGATGGAAAGGTTCGCAGATAATTCAATGATGAATAGCCTGTGCCAAAGTCATCAATGGCAATGAGGTGACCAAGCTTGCGAATTTCATTGAGGGTGTTGGTGCCACTTTCAATATTGTGCATGGCTGTGTTTTCAGTGATTTCAACTGTGATGTGCTGTGGGATGACTTTGTATTTGAGTGAACATTGTACTAAGTGTTCTACGATACCATCATTTTGTATGGTGTCTGCTGACAGATTGACGGTTATATTTGCTGCATCTGCATTGATTTTTTTCCATTTTTGGATTTGTTTAAAAGCTTGTTCGGTCACCCAAAAGTCTAAATCAACAGTTAACCCCAATTGTTGAACCAAATATAAAAATGATGTGGGTGACAAGATGCCTCTGGTTGGGTGATTCCAACGAATCAGTGCCTCGAAACAGACGATGGTATTTTTGTTGGTCCAAATCGGTTGGTAATAAATTTCAAACTGATGTTGTTTGAATGCGGTTCGTAGCTCATTTTCAAAGCTTATATCTGGGTTATGTGGTAGTTTGATTCCTTTGCGATAAGTTTTTACTTGTTTACCGCCACTGGCCTTGGCTGACTGAAGCGCTTGGTTTGCTCTATTAAGCATGGTTTTATGATCCATATCAACAGTGATTTTAGTGGATCCTGCACTAACTTCTAGAAAGAAAGTTTTACTTTCAAGTTTAAAGGGCCTGGATAATTTTTTACGTAAAGATTTAATCTTTTCAATTTCTGCTTTACTGTAATTATTGAGCAGTAACACAAATACATCACCATATAAGCGACCATAAAAAGAATAGCCAGTACATAAAAACTCCAGTCTTTTAGCCAAAGAAACCAATAATTGGTCACCTTTTTGTATGCCCTCTCCATCGTTAAAACGTGCCATTTGGTCTACACCAAATAAGGTCATGGTTATTTTATCTTTGGGTGTAGCTACATTGGCCCATTGCTTTAAATGCGTCTTTAAAGCCTGTTGATTGGGTAAACCTGTTAAGCCGTCAGTGGTATTGAGGTGTTTTAATTTATTGAAGGCTTGTTTGCTTTGAATGCGCTCTACTTCCAATAACCACATAATCAAGCCAACACCAATCATAGGGTATAAGAGTAATTCAAAAAGCCCGTGATAAGGTGCGAGGATGAACAACAGCTCACTGCCGTTGAGAAAATGGTTTTCTGCAGTTAACCATCCCAAAAAAGTCATTTCAAAACCGTAAATAAAGAACCCTACTGTAACCAACTGTTTGCCAATTAAAGGTTTAGGGTCATTTCTTATGATAAAAACAGCTGTTCCGAGACATGCCAATCCAGCGACTAAATAACGCAAACCAATTCTGGTAAAGTAACGCAGGCTGACTTCATCAGGTGACCAATTTTTAAATAATGTGATGATCAGTGCGATCAGAACACAAATGACCAGAATTCTGAATAGGGTTTTCTTATTAATCAGCGTGCCATTGACCAGCGATTGCGTACCTATAACTAAAAAACCAATTTGTAAATACCCAGCTGTGGTTAATATAAATAGATTAATTAATCTGAGTGTCGAAGAAGGGCCATGATTCAGTTGTACCAGTAAAATAGCAAAAAAAGATCCTAATAAGAAGAGCGTTAAGCTGAAAAAACTGTAAGACCAATAATGCAAATACATGCGTTGATATATCCTGGCGAAATACAACAGCAACCAGCCAATTAAGGCAGCACTGCAAGCTTGAACCAGTAATGTAATCACAAAAGAATCAGTCACAACAAATAATTTTTACGTTAAGTATTCTATTTAATCTTAACAGGTTACTTACTGTCAACAATGGTTAATGACTATTGGATGCACATTATTGAATAAATGTCTGATGTATTCACAACCGTTTAAGTTGATTGGGTGTATCAATGTCTTTAGCAGCAGCTTCACAATTAATCGATATAGTCTGATTGCTGTACAGACTTAATAAGGATTGAGCTCCTTGATCAGAGTTGAGATCATTTAACTCATTAAAATAGCTTTGAGGAAAAATGACTGGAACGCCTTGGGTTCTCTCATAACCGGTTGTGATAATTCGATTTGGGTTTTGTTGGGCACAAAGTGACATTTTTTGATAGTGATGTGAAGGGATCATCGGTTGGTCGCATAAGGCAATTAAAATGGCTTCGGCAGTATAACGTGCGGCTTTAACGCCGCAAGATATTGAGGCGCCCATACCTGAACGCCATTGGTGATTGATTACAATGGTGGCTGATTCAACCTCATGTTGTACCTTCTCATGTTGATAGCCTAAAACTACATACATATTGGAAACCCATGGGGTAATTGCTAATTCAGTATGTTGAAGTAAGCTACAGCCTTTATATTTAACCAGCTGTTTAGTTTGGTTTAAGCGCTTTGATTCCCCAGCTGCTAGGATAAGACCGTTGATTCTCATGATTTATAAAAATGATGCTGTAATTGAGCAGCAACAGACACAGCTATATTTTCTGGCATTTGGCCGCCTAAGTCTAAACCGATGGGGGCATGGAGTCGATTGTTTATCTGATTCAAGGCAATACCGGCCTGTTTCAATACCTTATCTCGCCTTTTGGTGGGGCCTAATAAACCCAGCCAAGGTACACTGGTGTTTGAGAAGTGTTTTAAATAGGCGGCGTCCCTGTTCAAACTGTGACTCATGATGACCGCTGCATCAAACTGATAAGGTCTTAAAGTTGAGGCAAGGTCAGTCATTGTGGTTGTGATTTTTTGATTGTGCTGATGGTATGGACACTGTTGTAGTCGCATTGAACTGTGGTCAATCATATAAATGTGCCACTGCAGCAAGTTCAATACCTCTACTAAGGGTAAAACATCTATACCGGTGCCGCAAATGGCGATCTTTGGCGGTGTTGTATAGTTTAAAATATTGTCTTTATGCCTTGTAGCGGCATGAAATCCATTTGACGATTCAATCAATTTTTTAGTTTTAAGTATAAAGTAACTGCCGATTGGAAATTCTGTAGTAGCTTGAGAATTGATCAATAAACTTGTAGGTTCAGCTTGATCTGGCAATGGATTTAATGCGCTGAAAGGCAAATAATCATCAGTAATAATTTGTAGCACAATTTCTATGCTGCCATCACAGCCAGCGCCTAAGCCAAAGATCGATTCATCACTCAAATCATAATCTAATGTTGTGGCTTGACCTGTGTCAAAAACGGTCATCGCATGTTCGGCCACATCAGTTTCCAAACAACCGCCACTGATAAGTCCATGGGTTGTTCGATTGGTCTCAATTAACATCATAGCGCCAGCTTTTTTGTAACTAGAACCGGTGGTATTTACCAATGTGGCTAGTACCAGTGGTATACCTTGTTGTTTGTTTTTAAGGTAAACATCCCACAACGGGCTGATTTGTTCCAGCATAGGTTTGTAATTATTTAAGATAAGGTAATTATATATGTAATAGATTACAACATGGGTTAACTAGTTGTTTTGATTGAATTAAGGACGAGCGTAGGGAAAAGATTGAAGGTGTTTGAGTTCGTAATAGTTATTGAGCCCTGAAACACCAGCAGTTTCAGCTTGCTCTAAATTTATGTAACCTTCTTTACTGAGCAATTCATCTGCCAAGTGTATTATTTTAATTTCACCCACAACCATTCGGGTTTGATTTAATTTAATCGGTAGTATTTCTGCCAATTTCAAGCCAATTTTAATCGCTGCTTGTTGGACAAAGGGCGCCGGAAAATCGTTGATGTGTTCTTCAATGAAACCACAAGATATAAATTCAGATTGGTCTTTTGGGTATTTTGCAGCCGTTTGGTGTGCTTCTTGAATCATCGAAGTTGGTACATGATTGATGGTGTAATATCCAGTTTCAAGGATGTTCTCTAAGGAGTGTCTGGCTACATCGCCACTGGGGCGAGTGATAAAGCCCAGTATGGCTGGATCACTCCCTAAATGCACCACAGAACTAAAGACAGCTAGATTAGATTGCCTGGGTGGTTTGACTCGATTATATGTGCCAATTAAGTTAGCTGGCTTGATGCCTGTGATGGAGTTGATGATATTCAGTCGTTTGATGCGATCTAAGTCTTGTAAGTCGTTGGTTGTCAGTAACATATGCTTGGAGGTTATTCAAACGATTATGATACTCGCTTATCTGTAGGTTTTATGTCAATTAAACCGATATATTTCCAATGCGTGTCATCTGAGCTAGCTCACTTGTTGTAGCCCAATCATGGCTTTGATATTGGGTGGTGCCAAAGCTTGTAATAAACAGTTTGGAGGGGAGGGGCGGCCCCTCTGGGGTCGAAAATGATCTCAAATAAATTTCAAACTTTTTATCATCTTCTATATAGCAATACCAGATTAGGTTTATGTACAGATATGTAGTTCTTATTTTATTGAATCAGTCATTTCATCAAAGCCTACAATGGTATCAATTTGTTTGGTGGCAATGTTATGGTATCCGTTTCTAGATTTGTGGTAGATATTCATGGCGAGGTTGTGTAATCCAGGGTTTTGCATCAAAGCTTGGTATAAGGGTTTGATTAGCTTGACTCGGCCTATACTGGATAAATAATTGATCAGTCTTGGGTAAGCGGCTTGGTATTGGTTATTGATACTGATTAACAACCAATCGTGAGCTATTTCGCTGTTTTGCCGTGCAGTAAACTTAAAAGTTTGATCTAACTGCTGCATTTGCTGGGTTGATAGTTTTTTTGGTAGGGCGCGTAAAAAATGTAGCCACTCTTGGGTTGTCCAATCTTTGCTGTTGATTTTGTCTGTTGTTAATTGGCCTGAAACCCATGATTTAACTTGTTGATCAATGAGCTTGAAACGATTGGTGATGGGAGGAGTGAAGAAAGTTGGTATACCTGGTTGGTTCAGCCATATATTTATTTGATTCATGTTAATAATGTCTAAATGTGGCAAGATTAAATGTTGATTGAGGTATCCTACAAAATCTTCAGTTTTGATGCTTTTGAAAGCAAAGTGATCAAAATATTTATTCAAAAATTGGTCAAATGCTGATCGGCCCACTTGTTGTTCAATCCATTCTAGAAAGAATCGGCCCTTGTCATATGAAACGCTACTGAAATAATCATCTGGATCAACATTTGGCGCTGGATTAATTAACTTCTGTTGATCAGTAGTTAAGTTTTGCATGGAGTCAATCAGTGATTGGTATATGAGTGAGGCCTCCATTTTCATTCGGTCTTGACCATGAACGGCTTCAGTTATGCGGGCTTCTATATAGGAAGTGAAGCCTTCATTTAACCAAGCATCTTTCCACAAAGCATTTGTTACCAAGTTGCCAGACCATGAATGTGCCAATTCATGTGCAATCAATGAATCTAAAGAGCGGTCTCCAGCAATGATTGTTGGCGTGATGTGAGAAAGTTTGGGGTTTTCCATTCCTCCAAAAGGAAAGCTGGGTGGCAAAATTAACAAGTCATATTGGCCCCACCGATAAGGTCCGTATAAAGCTTCGGTGGCAGTAATCATGTCTTCAGTGGCAGCAAATTCATAGGCGGCAGCTTCCAGCACGGCAGCTTCTGCATAGATGGTTACATGTTTGCTAATTTGTTGTCTGGTTAAGTCACCTACAGCGATGGCAATGAGGTAAGCTGGAATGGGTTGTTGCATGGTGAATTGGTGTATGCCATCAACTGCTTGTTGATGGTTATTGTCAGCGCTGAGTAAGACTTTGACGTCAGACTTAACTCGAATGGTGGCGTTGTAGGTGACCCTAACGGACGGTGTGTCTTGAATGGGAATCCAACTGCGAGCGTGAATGGCTTGGGATTGAGAGAATAAAAAAGGTTGTTTCTTACCGCTGGTTTGTTGTGACGAAAGCCATTGTAAGCCAGAAGCTCCAGAGGTGGTTTCGTAATGAATTTTAATCGGTGAATTATCTAGTGGTAGGTCAATGATCAAAGCCGTTCCCAATCCTTCGATTTTCTGGCCCAAGCGCCATAGAAGTTTGTTATTTTTGCTGTCATTCATGGCTTCTATACGTTTGATTTTTAGATTGCGACTGTCTAAAATCAGTTGGTTAATAGAAGTATCAATACGCTGATATTTAAGAATGGCAAAACCTTCTAATATCTTTTTTTTGAATTTAACCTTTAAATCTAAATCAAGGTGGGTAACTTTAATTTGATCGTGCCTGGAGAAAGAGTGTGGATCAGGTCTATTCTGCTGTGCTTTTGTGTTGGCTTGATAAGTTTCTGCTGTTTTCTTCTGAGGGCAAGCGGTAAGCAAACTCAATGTTAAAATAATCAATACCAATGAAATTAATCGCATGTTCTTTGAGGCAATTTAGAAAACAGTATATTAACTGAATTAAATTTGATTACCAAGTTTATTGCAGGGTCGAATGAATGCAATGGCGGAGCGGACGGGACTCGAACCCGCGACCCCCGGCGTGACAGGCCGGTATTCTAACCAACTGAACTACCGCTCCGCAGTGGTTGTTCAACTCAAAGAAATTGAGAGCGGGCATTCTAATATAAAATAAGATTTTTGTGTGATTTTTTTATCATCAAATTAAAATATTTAGTCGCTATCACCAAACTGTATTCAATGATAGAATATGCGCCCAATTATCGAGCACCTTTATTTGACTTTATGGCCTTAGGCTGGAGCTGCAATGACTGAAGAGAATAGACCGTTACCCACTGAATTTTTTGCTGACTGGAAAGAGAGAGAAGCCTTGGCAGAAGGCATGATCCCTTTGATTGGTCGTTTGTATCGCCGTCGCAATGTCTCTTTGTATATGTATGGTAAGCGCATGATTAATCAGTCAGTAACTGATTTAATGAAAGCGCATCGTTTTGTGCGTCAAGTTGAGGCCAGTGAATTGAGCGAATATGAAACCTTTCCATTTATAAAAGCCATTTCTGAGTTGCCTTTAGGCCCAGCTCATATTGACGTGGGAAAAATGGTTTACCGCTACTTCAAAATTAACAGTTATGAAGATATTGAACAAACGGATGTAGATGCTTACGTGAAACAAGAGTTAACTCATTTGATTGACTCTGAAGCCAAGCCACTAGAAAAACCTCAGGATGTGGTGTTATATGGTTTTGGTCGTATTGGACGTGTAGTGGCTCGCTTGCTGGTAGACAAAACGGGAGGTGGTGATGTATTGGTTTTGAAAGCCATTGTTATCAGAAAAAGCAAGGCAGACAATGATTTGGAAAAACGAGCAGCTCTGTTACGCAAGGATTCTGTACATGGTAAATTCAACGGTACCATTCGAGTGTTACAGGAACAAAATAAAATTGTTATTAATGGCAATGAAATACAAGTGATTTATGCCAGCTCACCTGCTGATATTGATTATACGGAATATGGGATCAATAACGCTTTGATCGTTGATAACACCGGTGTATGGAAAGATGAAACTGGTTTGCGTGGACATTTACGCCCAGGTGCTGCGAAAGTATTGTTGACTGCGCCTGCTCAAGGCGACATTCCTAATATTGTTTATGGCATTAACCATGATTTAATCACTCAGGATAAAGAAGTGATTTGTGCTGCTTCATGTACCACCAATGCGATTGTGCCAGTGTTGAAGTGTTTAAATGAAGAGTATGGTATTCAACACGGTCATATTGAGACAGTGCATGCTTACACAAATGACCAAAACCTGATTGATAACTACCATAATAAAGATCGTCGTGGCCGCAGTGCGGCTTTAAATATGGTGTTGACTTCTACGGGTGCAGCAAAAGCTGTCGCTAAAGTGTTACCAGAATTGGCTGGTAAGTTAACTGGTAATGCCATTCGAGTTCCTACGCCAAATGTCTCTATGGCAATTCTTAATATTCAATTGGGTAAAAACACGGACCTGAAAACTTTGAATGAATTTTTGCGTCGTAAATCTTTGCATTCTCGCTTGCAACAACAAATTGGTTATACGGTTTCAACTGAGGCTGTATCAACTGATTTTGTCGGTTCTAGACAAGCCTGTGTGATCGATTCTCAGGCCACCATTGTAGAAGACAACCATGTGGTTCTTTATTGTTGGTATGACAATGAGTTTGGTTATTCATGTCAAGTGGTCAGGTGTTTAGAAAAATTTGCAGGTGTAAACTGGCCAACCTACCCGAATAGTTAATGAATGGGGTGAACCGTATTTAGCTGGAAGCAATTTTTGAGTGACAATTTTTGATACTTTGGTATGTTCTTCATTCCAGCTCCGTTTTTTTTAAACCTAATAGGTCACTGAATTCTGAGCGATTGTTGAAAAAAAATGTACAATTTAATTATTGTTCACAAATTCTTACTTGCACAAATGTTCATGAGTGGTTATTTTAAATACATTATTAATTTAACAGGAACATTTATATGTCAGGAATTTTCGATTTAATCAAAAACAGCATTGGTCAACAAGCCGTGGAGCAAGTAAGTCAACAGGTAGGTGGAAATAAAGACGCTACTCAACGAGCGATTGCTGCCGCCATACCCATGTTGTTATCTGCTTTACAGAAAAATACCAAATCAAGATCTGGAGCAGAGTCTTTAGCGAATGCCTTAGATAAGGATCATGATGGCGGTATTTTAGGTAATCTGGGTTCTATGTTTGGGCAATCGCGTAATCAATCCATGGGGGAGAAAATTTTGGGGCACGTATTAGGCGGGCGCCAACAAAATGTTTCTAGCCAACTGGGTAAGGCAACAGGGTTAGGTGGTTCAGATATAACAAAAATTCTTGCTAATTTAGCTCCTGTGGTTATGGGTGCAGTCGGAAAGGCCAAAAGGGAAAACAACTTAGGTGTTTCAGGTTTGCAAGATTTATTAAGTCAAGAACGCAAAACCATTAAAAAACAACAGCCTAATTTGAGTTTCCTTGAGAAAGCTTTGGATGGTGATGGTGACGGTGATGTTGATTTGTCAGATATTTTAAAACAAGGTTCTGGTTTGTTGTCAGGTTTTTTTAAAAGATAAAATAATTTAATGGGTTTTGATCTGTTCTTTAACTTAACGATTCCGGGCATATGCCAGAAAGTTATGAATGGATCAAGACCTTCTTAACACATATTACATCCAGAATCTTTTCTGAATGTGATATTGCTTGCAAATCAGTGTGTCATCTTGTAATTTATTGGTTGGGGAAGGGGGTATGTGTGTGCCACAGTAAACAAAACTAGTTAGCAATTCACTTAATCCGAGTCAAAACTTTTGTTATAAACAGAAAAAATAAGATAGTCGGCGATTATGAATAGAAATCAAATACTCAGTGAATGCATTGTCATTTTTGATAAACATCTACAAGTTAATTTAAAAGAAGCCATGGGCATGACGTTAAAGAAACTGTTTAATCTGGCTGAGAATGCGACATCCAACCAACAAGAACAGGAGTTGTTTAATCAATATAGACAACTTAAGTCAGGCGCTAAAATGATGTCTAATGTAATAAGCGCTAAGATCAAGTCGATGCCAGAGTTTATATCTGAGGAGGTCAATAAATCAGATAATAAGATGTCATTGTCTTTGGTACAAGATGAAGAGCTTTCTATCAGTTTGGCATTAACCCAATTGGACTCGACTCTGGAAGTAGTCAGTCATGCGGAGCTGTACACCCTTGAAAAACGCATGAATGTGATTTTTGGCAATGAAAAAATTGACAAGACAAACATGCCGTTTTCTCCCGCTTCTATCGTATGGTTATTTAGTCATGCTTTTAAGTCAATAGATTTTGCGGTACAAGTAAAAACCATGACATTGGATTATTTAACCAAAGAATTCAGCCGCAATATAAACGAGGCCTACCACGAAATAAATGAGGTATTCATCAATGCAGGAATATTGCCCAATATACAGCCTGAAGCCAGTAAGCCAAAAAATAAAGATGAACAGCCAAAAACTGATGCCTTAAACGAGGAAGAGGCACAGGAGTCTGCATCTTCAGAAGCTGTGATAAATGGCAGTAATCAGATGAATTCGCAAGTGAGCGGGCAACCAACACAGCAAGGTCATAGCCATCAAGGCTACGATCAAAATCAAAACGAGTCCAGCATAAACTCAGCTAAATACCAGTCTGAAGGGAGGCAGTATGACCCACAAACTCAACAGTTGGTGGAATCAATATTTGATTTATTATCTCCGCCTAAAGAATCGGTAGGACAATCAACAGAAAAAGCTCAATTTGGACAATTTGATGAAGCTGGATATCAAGATCTCACTCAGTCTAATCAAACCAACCATGGAACCCAAGGGTTTCAAAGTAATTCAATGCAAGGCAGAGGCCAGACAAGCCAGCCGCAACACATTGCAGATAATGAATTTGATCATGCTTTAGAACAAATCGCACAGGAATCTGGAGTCGTTGCGACCAGCAAAAATATACATAATTTAAAAGAAATGCTGGCCGAAAAGGTTAAGAATACCACGGGTAATTATTACCCGGAATTGTCCCCTAAACAGAATAAAACACTTGATTTGATGGGTTTGGTGTACGATGAGATAGAGAAGGACGACAGCATTGATTCGCACATCAGGTCATCTTTTAATGCCATCAATGTACCTTTGTTAAGGATGGCGGTTAACGATGAAAACTTCTTCTCTGATGCGGCACATCCAGCTCGGAAGTTTATGGAGCTATTGGTTGAATCATCGCAAAAATGGCATGGCACTAATGTCATCAAAAAGGTGCACCAATACAGTGATTCTGCGGCCAAGACCTTTGATGGCTCAACCGCTTCATTTGTAAGTGCACTCAAGGCATTAACGCAATATCTTGAAGTCACAGAAAACCGTGCCCAAAAAGCCGAAAAAAAATGGATCAGTGCGGCTCAAGGCAAAGAAAAAATGGAGATCACCAAAGCCCAGGTTGAGGCCCATTTGGATGAAATTCTTGAAGGCTGTGACATCAAGTTCATTCGTGACATCATTCTGCATGTTTGGAAAGATTCATTGACTTTAACTTTGCTCAGAGAAGGTAAAGATTCTGAGCAGTGGGAAAAGAAAACCAAGTCAGCAAAAATAATTTCAAACATTGGTAACAAACAAGAGTTTATGGGGCTCTCTGGTTCTGAAAAATTGGCTGCAATGCACCATCTAGATCAAACTATGGATGAGCTGGGTTTTTCTAAACGCGATAGAATCTCCACCAAAGATAACATTCACACATGTTTAGGGTGGCAAGAAACTGATGAAGAAGAAAAACAAGAAGCACCTACGCTGAAAAAAGTTTTATCAATAGACGAAGCAGTTAAAAGCCAAGAAATTAAATCAGCCAATAAAAAGATTGAGGAAATCAGAGAGTTAAGTGAAGAAGAAAAATTGATCATGGAGAAGGTTATTAACATGCCTTATGGTTCGCTGTTTGATTTTATTGTAAATCAACAAAAAGAAACTTTTCGGCGCAAGCTTAGTTGGGTGAGTACGATGAGTGAAACAGTTTTGTTTGTGGACCTAGTGGGTAGGCATCCGCACAAAATGAAATTACCAAGATTAGCAATTGATATGGTACGTAAGAACATTGTTCGTGTAGAATTACAACAAGGCGGTTATTTTAAAAACGCGCTGAGTAACATTATGAATCGCTTGAAAAAAATAGCGGCTTAATGTGGTGAGTTCATGATCAACGGAATTTAGTATGGCAGAAAAACGAGTAAGCGTCAGAGTAAACCCTCCAAAAGGTTCTTTGGTAGTTAATCAATTAAATGAAGCCAAAATGGGTAGAATTATTGATATTTCTTCCAGTGGATTCCTTTTGGCAGGACGTGAAATAGTTAATGAAGGAATGATATTCCAACTTGAATTATTAATCGTTGGCCATAAAAACGCCCACATTAGTGTGGGCGCAGAATGTGTTTGGGCAGATCTTCAAACCAGCGGTTTGACATTCGCTGGCTTTCAGATCATCGATATTTCAACTAAAGGCCAGGCTGATCTGGGTATGATTATTGAACAGTTAAAAGCGAGTTAACATCTACCACATCGCTTTGTTCTAAAATTCCTGCTGCCCTTTTAAGGTTCAAGACATTCATCAAGTAATCATGTTTTGCACGGGAATAATCTCGTTGTGCTTGATACAGGCTTCTTTGTGAGTTCAATACTTCTACAATGTTTCGGGTTCCTACTTCAAAGCCTGCGGCTGTTGCTTCTTCGGCGCTTTTGGCTGAAACCACGGCTAATTGTCTGGCTTGTACTGAACTCCAGCCTGCTTCTACATTGTGTACTGAATTGCGGACGCTTCTGACTGTAGAGAAAGTGATGCGATCAAGATCTTCCATGGCAGCACGATAATTCAGTTTAGCCTGACGTGTGAGTGAGGAAGTGCGCCCTCCAGAGAATATGGGTATGCTAACACTTAAATCAATTGAATTAGAACTGCGGGTAGAATCTGGAAGCGGTGTTGAAACTGGATTGCCATTATCATCGATATCATCCCTAGACCCTCCCTCGCTGTTATTTTCGCCGAGAGAAGCAGAAAGACCAACTGTTGGGTAATGGCCGGCCTGTTCTAATTTGATGGTTTTTTCAGCCAGTTCTGAATCTATAATGGCAATTTGCAGCTCAGGATTGTTTTGAAGTGCCAATTCTTCCCAGTATTTGATGTCGTTATTATTTAATTCAAATTGATTGAATTCGTCTGGTAAGCCATTGAGATTGTCGTAATACTTCAAAGTGATTTCATAAAGGGCTTCTTTGCTGTCATCCAATAAATTTTTGGCATTGATGACACTGGCTCTGGAACCATCGTATTGTGCACGGGCCTCATGAACGTCAGTGATGGCTGCTAATCCGACTTCATAACGTTGTTCAGCTTGGTCCAATTGCCTTTGAATGGCTTTTTCTTCAGATTCGGCAAATTTAACCGCATCTATATTAGTTAAAACATCAAAGTAACTCTGAGCCACCCGAATCAAAAAATCTTGTGACGCCATGCCATAATTGGCATAGCCTCTGGCTTCTTGTAGGTCTGCCTGTTTTAACCTCACAAAGTTGGCATGATCATATATGCTTTGATTGAGACTAATGCCCCAGCCATCGGATTCAGATTTAGGTGGATCGACTGTACGAGCCTCTTCGAGCCCTGCTGCCGAAAAATCCGTTTTAGAATCGTTTTGTGATTTTGTCCAGGATCCAGAGACCTGAGGTAAAAAATTAGCTCGGGCTTGTTTGCGATTTTCTAGAGTGGCTTCTTGGTTGTACTTAGCCGCTTTAAGTTGAGGGTCTTTTTCCAAAGCGACATTCAATACGTCGACCAAATTTTCTGCCCCGGCTTGTCCGGTGAACATGGCATGGCCAGCAAAAAATGTGCTCAATAAGATAATTTTTTTCATAAGATTTTAAAGTTTAAATGTTTGTTGTTGATTTGGGTGTTCTAGCCTAGCAACCACCGTATCAAAATAGGATGAATATTCAGTAGCAGAATTATAGACTCTGGCTTCCATAATAGGTTCATCGCCAATCACTGCGAAAACTTGACCGGTTTTGTTCAGCCAGTTGAATACTTGTTCCGGTAACTCTTCAAGTGAACCTGTGATAACCACGCGGTCGTATTTTTGTACTGGTTGAAAAGTGAAAAAATCTGCAGTTTCACAAGTCACGTTATCAATGTGGTTTTCTTTCAGTTTTTTAATGGCTGAAGTGGTAAGTTCTTGGTGAATATCAATGCTGTTCACATGATTGACCAAGCGGCTCAATAGGGCGGTGATATAGGCACTACCGGTGCCGATTTCTAAAACCAAGTGTGAAGGGTTTAAGTCCAGTGCTTGTAACATTCGGCCTTCAACCACAGGTTTCATCATGGTTTGTCCATGTCCAATTGGTAAAGTCAAATCAGCAAAAGCCAGTTTTCTTTGCGGCACTTGAACAAATTCTTCTCTTTGGACATTAAGCATGGCATTTAAAATATCTTTGTTAATTACATCCCAAGAACGCACTTGTTGCTTGACCATATTGTGTCTTGCTGTATCAAAATTCATGTATTAATTCGCCTTTTTTGTTATGATGTGGCTGTCTGATGTAAGAGTGATCCAACTGTGATTCAGCCTTTATTTAGCCTAACAGCTGAGTTAATAAGCTTGTTATTAATAAGCTTACTGATTATCAGCACCATATCATGGGTTAAAAGTCACATTTTATGATATTTTCATCTATGAACGAAGCCAAATCAGTAAAGTTACAAACAAAAAAGCTTATCAGTGGTATGCAACAGCTAAACATGGTCGCAGATAATGCGGCTTTGATTATGACTTATCTACAATTATTACAAAAGTGGAATAAGACCTATAATCTCACTGCCATTGATCAAATGGACCAAATGATTACTCACCATGCTCTGGATGCCTTGGCTGTGGTTGAGTACTTTAAAGGGCAGCGGGTGATAGATGTTGGCACTGGTGGTGGAATTCCTGGTTTTCTGATTGCTATCATGTGTCCTGAAAAACATGTGGTGTTGCTAGATGCAGTAGGGAAAAAAGCCAGATTTATGAGACAAGTTAAAAGAGAATTGCAGCTGAATAATACTGAAATAGTTCACTCAAGGGTGGAAAATTATTTTCCTGATGAAAAATTTGATGTGGTAACATCACGTGCTTTCTCTGATCTAAGCCAATTTTTGGGTTTGACAGCACATTTGGGCCATCAAAATTGTCAATATTTGGCCATGAAGGGCCCTAGAGAAGAGCAACTGGATTCACAGTTGGCTTTTCAACAAACAGCATGTTGGAATATTGAAGTGCCGTTCTTATCGGTGGCCAGAAAGCTGTATCAATTTGAATCCATAGTTAAAAGTGAACAATTAACATAAATAAACCGATGAAACATAAACATAAAATCATAGCCGTGGCCAATCAGAAAGGTGGAGTCGGTAAAACCACCACCACAGTTAATTTGGCAGTTGGTTTGGCGCAGCTCGGCAAGCAAGTTTTGTTAATAGATTTAGATCCACAAGGTAATGCTTCAATGGCATGTGGTGCAGACACCAGAGATTTGCCTTTATCTGCCTGTGAATTGCTGATGAATGAATGCGAAGCTAAAGATGCAATCATTGAATTTGAGATGCTACACCTAATTGGTTCAAATACCGACTTGACCGCTGCAGAATTACAAATGATGGAATATGAAGAGCCACAAACCATTTTAAAGCAACAGCTTGAGCCGGTCATTGAGAATTATGATTATGTCTTGATAGATTGCCCACCGTCTTTGAGTATTTTAACTGTCAATGCTTTGACGACAGCTCACAGTGTTTTGATTCCAATGCAATGTGAGTATTATGCATTGGAAGGGTTGACTTCTTTGTTAGATACCATTGATCGGGTTAAACAAACCACCAATTCTGAGCTAGAGATTGAAGGGCTACTACGTACCATGTTTGATGGTCGAAATAACTTAGCCAATGATGTGGCCGCACAAATCAGCGAACATTTTGGTGATAAAGTTTTTATGACTGTAGTACCAAGAAATGTTAAAGTGGCCGAGGCGCCAAGCTTTGGTCAATCGGCCATTGAATATGACCATTTATCTCGTGGTGCAGTGGCTTATAAAGGCTTAGCCAGTGAAGTGTTGAGGAGAAATCATGCCTAAAGAATTACCAAAGAAAAAAATAACCAAAAAGAAAGTCAGTAAAAAACTCAGCAAAAAAATACCTCCTAAAAATAACCGCAAAAGCACTTTGGGCAGAGGTTTAGATGCGTTACTGGGGAATCGGAATTCAGAAGGACATGAAACTTCAGTTGAAGCCAGTGAATTACAAAATTTAGGTATTGAACAATTACAACCAGGTCAATATCAACCTCGAAGCATTATGGACAAGACCAAATTGCAAGAATTGGCTGACTCCATAGAAGCGCAAGGCATAGTGCAACCTATCGTGGTGAGAAAGTTAACCAGTAATAAATACGAAATCATTGCAGGTGAACGCCGTTGGCGTGCTGCGCAATTGGCTAAACTTTCCGAAGTGCCTGTGTTAATAAAACAAGTCAACGACAAACAAACCATTGCCATGGCGCTGATTGAAAATATACAGCGCGAGGATTTAAACCCGTTGGAAGAAGCCCTTGCTCTACAGCGTTTGATTGATGAGTTTGGTATCACTCATGCGGAGGCGGCGGAGGCGGTTGGTCGTTCTAGAGTAGCTGTAAGCAACTTGTTGCGGCTGCTGGATTTGTCTGCCAAAGTTAAAGCCATGTTGAATGATGGTCTTCTGGAAATGGGTCATGCTCGCTGTTTGTTGTCTTTAGAGTCGCATTTACAATTACAAGCCGCAGGTGAAATCATAGCCAAAAAAATGTCAGTACGACAAGCAGAAGCTTTGGTTAAAAATTTGAGAAACCCAGTACAAAAATCAGCTGTCAGTCATGAAAGTAAAGGCGCTGATATTACTCATTTAGAGAAAAAATTATCAGAGCAATTGTGCGCACAAGTAGAAATTAATCACAAAGCCAAAGGCAAAAGTAAACTGGTCATTCATTACCACGGTGCAGATGAATTGGAAGGCATATTGAGTCGCATTAAATGAGTTAGAAAAGCGATTTAAACAATCGTTTAATTTTTTCTCAATTAATAGCGGCATAAGGGCTGTTTTTCTTGATTTTATGGTTTTGAAAGGTTAAGGTTTGGCACCATTTTTAACTTGGATAAAATTCGCATGAGCACAACGAACCAAGCTTTGGCCGATTGGGTCAAAAAAATTGCAAAACAAACCCAACCTGACCAAATTTACTGGTGTGATGGCACCGATGCTGAAGAGCAAAAATTCAACCAAATGTTACTGGATGATGGCAGCTATAAACAACTAAACCCAGAAACTCACCCGAATTGTTTCTTACATTTGTCTGATTCACAAGATGTGGCTCGTGTTGAGCATTTAACTTTCATTTGTACAGAAAATGAAGCCGATGCTGGACCTAATAATCATTGGATGGCTCCAGATGCTGCACATGAAAAAATTGACGCGTTGTTTAATGGCTGTATGAAAGGCAGAACTATGTATGTCATACCATATTGCATGGGGCCGATAGATTCGCCGATATCACGTTGTGGTGTTGAAATTACCGACAGTGCTTATGTGGTACAAAACATGCGTCTAATGACTCGCATGGGACAAACTGCTTTGAGCCGAATTGAGCAAGAAGGTGGTTTTGTTAAAGGCTTACATTCAACTGGCGAACTCGATCCAGATCGGCGTTTTATCATGCACTTCCCTGAAGAGTTGGCCATAAAAAGTTATGGTTCGGGTTATGGTGGTAATGCTTTGTTAGGTAAAAAATGTCATGCTTTGCGAATTGCTTCTTATCAAGCCAAAACAGAAGGTTGGCTGGCTGAACACATGCTTATATTAGGTATAAAAAATCCCGCTGGTAAACAACATTATGTGGCTGCGGCCTTTCCATCGGCGTGTGGAAAAACAAATCTAGCGATGTTGATTCCACCTGAAGGTTATGTCAAAGATGGTTGGGAAATCAGTACTGTTGGAGATGATATTTGTTGGATGAGACCTGGTGAAGATGGTCGCTTGTGGGCCATTAATCCTGAAGCCGGTTTTTTTGGAGTGGCCCCTGGTACAGCCAAAGAAACCAATCCAAATGCTTTGAAAATGCTTTACCAAGACACCATATTTACCAATGTGGCTGAGACTGAAGATGGCCAACCATGGTGGGAAGGATTAGACAACATTATTCCTAAAACTGATTGGCAAGGTCGTCCATTTGATACTGCCAATGGTCCAGCTGCTCACCCAAATTCAAGATTCACGGTATCAGCCAAACGTTGTCCAAGTTATTCACCAGAATCTGAGGCCGCAGCTGGTGTGCCGATTGATGCCATTATTTTTGGAGGCAGAAGAGCGAGTTTGGTACCTCTGGTAAGTGAAGCGAGAAATTGGGACCATGGGGTTTTGATGGGTGCAACTGTTGCTTCTGAAACCACTGCTGCAGCGACTGGTGCGGTGGGAGTTGTTAGGAGAGACCCAATGGCTATGAAACCTTTTTGTGGTTATCATTTTGGCGATTACTGGGGTCACTGGGTTGGTATGAAAGATAAAGCCAGTAATTTGCCTAAAGTGTTTACTGTTAACTGGTTCAGAAAAAATGATGAAGGCAAATTCATGTGGCCTGGCTTTGGTGAAAATATGCGGGTATTGGAATGGATCATTGGACGCTGTGAAGGTAAATTTGGCGCCACTGAAACTGCCATAGGACATTTGCCCACTACAGAAGACATCAATACAAAGAATCTAGATATGGATTTATCTGTATTGGATCAATTGTTGACAGTGGATCAACAAGGATGGAGCCAAGAAGCTGCTTCAGTGTCTGAATTTTTAACTGAATATGGTGATCGTGTTCCAAACGAGCTGTTTTCTGAACTTGAGTATATGAATAAGAAATTAGCTTAGATGTTTGCAAATAAAGTAACTTGATATGTTATTAGATCTTAATGATAAGCATAAAAAAACCACTCCCTTTTGAGTGGTTTTTTTATTTTTAAGGCAGATATTAATAAACCAGGAGTGTGAAAAAAGCGTCATCTACATTGTTTCCTGTTGAAGATTCTTCGAATTTACATCTAATAAAATTAGAAGCAGCAATGCAGTTAGCTGTTCTATTGACCAAGTTGATGGGGTTTGTAGCACTTACCACCACATAGCTATCTGCTGTGTCAAAAGGCAATTCTATATCACAAACTCCCTGACTGTTATTAACAATACTGGCTGAGCCAACAACATCAGTCGCATTAAATTCTCGTTCAATGGTTGGAAATGCATCGCATTGGGCAAATATCATATACTTCAGCAAGCCATCGCTATTTTGGTTGGTGAATTGCGCTTGAACAGCATAGGGTACAGCCAGTAGTTTGTTTCTAGGAGCTAATGTTGTGGTTGATCCACCTGAACTGGGCGCTACATCAAATTCCAAGTAATATTGTTCGTTGTCTTCATAGACCATATCACCAAAATCAATTTCCAGATTAAATAAACCGTTCTGAACTGCAATGCCGTTATACACTTCATCTGTTACAGCAGTGCCTCCAGTTTCTGTGGTATACAATTTAACGGTGAAATTGTAATCACCATTGGCGGGAGAGCCTCCATCGGTTAATTCACCTTGATAGCTGAAGGCGCTACCAACGGATTGAGCAAAGCCCAATGAAGTGTTAAGGCTTAAAGCCCAAAATACCATTAAAATACATTTATTCATCATTTTCTCCGTTTACTCTAAATTATCTTTAAAAATTAAATCAGTGTTTTGTTGCCAAAAACCGCTACTTAAGCTGTAGGTTCCACTGCCGTGGCCTTCGTTAATTGGGGGAGCTGCATCTACTTGACCGATGCTACCTATCAATTCAACGCCATCACCTGACATGGTTGTTGCGCCATTATTAATGGTGTATTTCTTTATGGCCAGTTGGGCATAGGCTTGATTGAATGTAGTGGCTGTGATCAATAGATAAAGCAGCTTTTTAGCCACACCATTGCTTTTGGTTTTATTTTTTTTGTTAGGTTTCATTGCATATATACTCCAAATTTGAATTGATTATGTATGGAGTTATTAAGCATTTGTATTAATGAACACATGTCATAACTCTCACCCTTTAAATGGTAGTAAATGTAAAAGCTTTAATCTTGAAAAAGATATGAAATGCTGATGAAATCAGATGAAATTAAAATGAAAATAAAATGAAATGAGTTGAGTGAAGCCATTTTTAGTCAGATCATCATGGCCTTTATACAATGAAAGTGATTCCAGTCAGTTAAGTTTTCTTAAAGAATTTAATCACTGAGCCACATCAGGATCAAATTAAAGTTAGGTTTTTAGAAAAAAGAATGTGTTCAGACAATCTTAAATGTGACAAATTCAACCAGACTGTCATAATCCAATGTTAAAATTCTAGATATAATAATAAAGTGTTAGTGCAAACCCAGTTTAAAAGATGTATTCATGCATATAGCATGTCACATCTTTTTGGTTTGTGGGTAAAAAATAAGTTGTTCAAACAATGAATGAACCGCTAATGGAATCAAATTATGAAATTTAAAAAAATGTATTTAACCTCGCTGATAGCAGTGGGTTTAGTTGGGTCAGCACAGGCTGATGATTTAATGGTCGAGACTTTTGAAACTGATGGTCAAAATATTCGTTATGTAGCATCGCAGCCTTTCAACGATGGTTCCAGTGACCACTGGAACCGCACCGATGGGTTGGACATCAGTAATGTCAGTGCGCCATATAGTAACAATGAAGGCGGTTTCTTTTGGGCTGGTGAAGATGTTGATGATGATGGTGGTAATGGATCAACCCCACAAACCATGGAGTTCACTGACATCAGCATCACTGGGTTTAACAACCTGGCTTTTAGTGGTTTATTTGGTGCAGGTAATGGCAATGGAGTTGGAGCCGGTGCTTACGATGCAGCTGATTTTGTTCGTGTGGAATATCGCGTTGATGGATCAGGAGTTGATCCTTATACTGCAGGTGTTTGCTTTGGTTATCTGAATAACGGAGACGCTTTTAATGAGCCCTTTGGTCTGGATGCAGATTGTGATGGTGAAGCGGATAATGGTGTACCTGGCCCTTTTACTCAGTTGATACCAAGTATGGCTAATTATGGCTTCACTATTGCTGCTACTGGTAATACCTTAGATATTTTAATATCAGTATCATTGAGTTCTGGTAATGAGGAGTTTGCCTTTGATAATTTAGTTGTGACTGGTGATGCTTCTGGAGTTGATGATGCGCCAGCTGTGACTGCCACTGTACCTGCTGATGCAGCCACAGATGTGCTGTTAGCAAGTAATGTATTGATTAATTTCAGCGAGTCGGTTGAT
>CALLLZ010000338.1 GCA_938008005.1 uncultured Marinicella sp.
CCTCCTTGAAGGGTTAAATGCCCATTGAATTGATTGTTGGCATCATAAAACAGCAGGGTATTACCACCAGCGATTAACTCCTTATTTCCATCTCCGGTAATATCCGGTCCCACGCGCAGTGAATTGATTTCAAAACCATCTAAATCTTCTTGCGTTTCTATTGAGCCGTCATTGATATCACCAATTGTGCCTAAGTCCATAACCACAGACCCTGCATTTGGCAATCCGACGGTGTGAGTGGAGTTTTGGTTATTGGGGTTATCTAAGGTAAATAGGCGATCACCTTGCCAGTCGGCCTGCAAGACATCACGACTGACATTGTTTTTAGCGGTTTCTTTTACCACATCTAATAACAACAGGTTATCAACCACACGCCTGCTTGCCAGGTAAGTAAAATCATAACTTCTGTAAACACCTGCTGGGCTGCTGGCTGATATTCGTGTCAGTCTTTGGGTGGTTTCGGTTTTCTCACCGGCTAAAAACTTAGTGGCATAACCTAACTCTCGGTCTTCGTAAGTAAATGCAATGACTCGATCACCTGCTACATTATTCTTACCGGTATATCTGATACTATCCAACAACCATTCATTGGTGCCGTACAAAGCGTAGCTGTATTGAATGGTGTTACCAAAACTGTCACTTTCTTTAACCAATTGCCAGGTGGTTTTTTGGTTACTGCTACCTGATTGTTTTTGTTTGTATGTATTGGTACGTCCTGATTTAGTCTGTACAGTGAATTGCCAAGCAGTGTCTTGAGTCACCTGAACAAATGAATCCTGTTCGGTGCTATATTTTGAACCATTATCCCAATAATTTCCTGACGACTTCAACATCAACCTTTGACCATCCAAACACAAACGATCTTCATTTGAGAAATCAACCGCATGGTTTTTACCATCTTGGGCCAAAGTTTGTGGACAACGGTAGATGCTTGATCCAGCAGATATGGACCAACCTATTCCCAATGTGCCATTACCCCCTTTAGAAGAATAATTCACAGAAATAGATGGCGTCATTCCATTTCGCCCTGGTGGTATAGTCAGTGGTAAATTATAGGTTGCAGCTCCTCCTGAAACACCACCTGAACCGGGAATTGGCCCATCGCCTGCTCGATGCACAACCTCTGAATTGATCTGCTTAACAGGCGCATCTGCCACTTCAACAATATTTTGAATCTCACAGGCTTGGGCATCTCTACAAGGCAGAATATATAGCTCATCTGATTCAGCAATCGCAATGGTTTCACCTGTTGTTGTGTCGTATTTATCTTTTCTTAACTGGAATCGATAATTACCTGAATCACTGATATTACATTGGTATCTGATGGTTACATAGTCACCCGATGGCTCTGTTAAACACAAATTGGAAAGTGGTTGATAAATACCACCATCCAGAGAGTAGTAAGGAGCAATGGTAGGAAAATCATCATCAGTAAACCATGTGAACTCAATCACACATTCGCTTTCTACATTAGGGTCACAAGTGTTGTCGGTTTCATCTCGCCCGTTAATAAAAAAGCGAATGTCATGTAATGAAGCCACTTTGGTGATTTTAGCTGGATTTGCCTGAGAACCTACATTCAACACGGCTCCAACATTTCGGCCTGGTAACTTGTCAGCGCTGATATTGATATTAGCCCACATTTTTGCATCTCTGAAGCCAGGTACATCATTGTCATCAAAAATACGGCCGTTTCCATTTGAAAAACCAACCTCTGCCAAGTTTTCCTCTTGGCTCCAAAAGTCATTGGGGGTGTAAAGCAGGGGGTTAAAGCCTGTTTTTACCACACGATATAAACTGTCTTGACTGTTCTCATCAGTTCTTTGGCATTGTGCATTAGGACAATTATCTGACAAAGCCCAAATGGGATCTCCAGCTTGGTCATAAAAGGTCAAAACTGACCATTCTAAATCTTTCTGAATATCGACCAGATAAGCAAAGTCCTGATTCAAGCTGCCATCACTGTTTCTCCCGCCCCACATACCAGAGTAATGATCGGCATCATTTTCTTGATCACCAATATCAATACTGCCAATGATTGAGTCTTCAAAGTTCGTCAACGGCATATTGAGGTTGCCCATTTCATCAATAGATAAACAATTAAAATCAGGGTTGCTGGTTCCTATACAATCAGCACTTTGATTAATACTTGTAACTTGAGTGAGAATACCATTATCAGAATCAATATCCATTTTTAACATGACCTTGGTATTGTCCCCTTCTACCACATCAAAAAAGATTTGTAATCGACCCAGAGACTGAGCGCCGTCTATTTTGCTTACGTATGAAAGTTCACCTTCAAAAAATTGTAAACAGTATGGGTCTGTCGTGGGTAAACAGTTTTGATCTCCTTGGGTTTGTTTTAATTGAGAAATCATCCACACTGGCGTCCATTCTTCATTCACTAGACGGTAAGTCAACCAAACCGCAATCAAATCATAGGTATTACCATAGTTTTCATGCACCGATGGATACCTCAATTCACTGGCCCAATAAAAATGCCAGCCAGAACCAGACAGCTCGGGGTTCCACCAAACGCCTGGCTTCATATCTCCAGGGCCGCCTGAAGACCTTAATTGCACACCAGTTTGATTATATTCAAGTTCACCAATTACAGTACTTTCCGTCACAGAAATTTGTGCAGAATCACCACAACCCACGCCATAGTAACATGCTGATACAGACCAATTTGAACCACTAAGTATTGGGCAACTTCTAACCCCTGATATCATCTGGGTAGTGCTAAGATCATTTAATTCAACATTAAAAATATTATTGGCCGAATTTTCTAAAAGAAACTGAGAATTTCTGAAGTTAGGGCAAGCACCAAGTGATACAGCTGGTCCTGATACATTGAAGTAATCAGGTTTAACCCCAACAACTATTTCATCCCATGCTAAATTCTTTGTCATCACCCCATTGTCATTTTCGTACAAAACCACACTTAAACCACTCGGTGCTACTGGTCTGTTTTGGCCGGCTTTGGGAACTACTGTAGCATTCATAAAAGTAGTATCTTTTGAACAGGTATCACCTTGCTTTCTGTCCCTATGACAGCCTTTTAACTCCAGCTCATAAACCCCTTTAACTATGCGGGTTAATCTTTGACTGCTTTCTTTGTCCAAATAGTAAACAATCGTTTGTACATTTTGAGTTGGGGCGTAAAAATCATGATATGAATTGATTATTGGCTGCGTTTCAGTGACTTGTATGTAATCAACCAATGGTGTATCTGTGTCAGGAACCATTAAATCGAAAATGGTTTCATCCCAATTTAGAGTGATGTCATCACCACTTTCTACAACCACAGAATTTGAGCCCAATAAACTAGGTGCTGGTATATCAGAGTTAGTCAAAGGGTTACCTAAATTAATGCTGACACCGGCAGCACAACCCATAACGAGATTACATGCTTTGATAGTAAAATTGTTACCAATGAAGTGGTCCCTTGAAATAATATTTGAAGTCCAATAACCGCTATTATCACTGTTATTTGGAACAGATATTACATCTGATTGTGGACGACCTTCTGGCTGAATAAAGTCAGCGGTAATAATAAAATAATCCGGTCTGGCTGCTCCCGATGGATCATTAAATAAAGCATCTGGATATTTGAACATAAATTCATATGTAAAGTCCTCAGGTGCCAAAGGAATTTCCGGATCAGGACTTTCAGTATCCCAAAGCACAAACGCATCAGTGACTCTGCCTAAACCTTGGTCGAAAAAGCTGTCTTCGACAGTGTCTCCACATTGAAACTCAGTACATGCACTTATGGTGTATCTGGTAACCGAGAAATCATTGGTAATAAAGGGCAGTTGAGTATCGCTGGCTACATAACGTTCAAAAACCAGATTATTTTGGTTATAGCCTTTTATCAGGAATCTGACTATCGGTGGCTCGACACTTTCAGTATTTGTACCCCAAACCAAATACCGGCTGTTTGAATCTGAGTCTTGATAAACTGAGAAATTATTGGGTGCTGGTGGTGGTGTTGCCCCAACAATTACTTGTTGTATAGGGCTGAAATCACTGCAGTTATTTTTTGCACCATTTTCATCTACACGGCAAGCTTTAACGATATATTCATAAACACCATTACTTTGTCCATTGAAATCATGGAATAAGCTGTCTATATTTGATGGTGTGGTCCAAGGGCCACCATTGAATCGCTCTTTCAGTTTATAGCGTTCAACCTTGGCATCATAATTCACTGGTTTCCAAGATACACGGTAGCTGCCACTTAAGTTTGGAGAGACCAATGTATTAAATTCTGGTATTTGTAAAACAGTATCAACTGTTTTTCCTTCACTGTAGAGGCTACACACGTTGTTATGACAACCTTTTACCCGATACCCATATGTTTGATTATTAACTTGATTCGCCCATTCATAAGTCAGCTCAGAACCGCTATAAATGGTTGACCAAGACCCAGATATATTTTGTTGTAATTCAAAATGGGTATAACCTTCATTATTCCAACTGATTACATAATCACCCGTTGTATTAATACCTGCGGGTACATTAAGGAATGGCGCGGATAATGTCGTATCGGTGCAAGCTGTTAAACAAGTAGTGGTGGTGGTTTGCCATTCACCACACGAAGTTGCTTCTTCCGAAGTGGATGCACATGCCCTTACTTCGAAATCAACAGGGTTAAAATGATTAACTGATGCATGTAAATTTAAATCCAATGGCAGCGTAACATCAGCTTCATATGTATTGATTGTCGTGCCATCGATTCGCAGTTCATAACTATTCACATGCCATAGATCATGGTGTTGTTTTGACCAATTTAAGCTGTAAACCTGACCGCTGTCGGTCATTGTTGCATTAAAGTCCTCAATCAGCAAAGGTTTACACAACTCTGGAGCAAAGTAAGCTATGGTGTGTTCAGCTTTAATCAACTGAGCAGTTTCACTGATTTCTCCAGTTACACAGTTTTCAACTGCAAAAAGCTGATGAGAAAAGATGAAGAGCAATATACTGCTTAAACGAGCTATTTTACGCATTTTGGTTTCCTGCTTTTAGGGTCGTACAAATTATTATTTATTGGGTGATCTTTTAGACATGTTCAATTTGAATCAGTAAATTTTGACAAACTATTCAATGAATGCTTTCAGCCCAGAGTTACAGTCATTTTCATCACTGATATCAATTCTGACCCTTCTGTTGTTGATCTTAGCTGCAATCAATACATCTAAAGTTTTATTGAGATCTGTACCTGCATTACTTGTTTTGAACCTAAATGCAACACAGCCACATTCATTGCGGTGTTCAGCCACACCTGCATACACTGTAGAGGCACCATCATGGCCTGTTAATGTTAATACATTTCCAGTTTGTGAGCATGAAGCAGCTTGTGATAATTGAGTAGCAGATAAGGCTAATGTTATTAATAGTGTTTTTACTTTCATTTTTATTTTCCTGTTAATTTATTGGTTTTAAGCTAGGTGGCTTTTGTTCATTGTTATAAAACAACATACAGAATTTCGCATAGTTCCCCCTCAAGATGATTAACCCTCACTCTGACATCTTTTTTTGTTGCTTTAGCAGTTAATAACATTGAGTAAATCTCAGAATGCATGATATTGGATTTGCGCAATACCAATGCACCGTTGTCTAAATCACAATTCAAAGGAGTCATATCGGAATCTGGGGTTACATAAATTTTTGCATTTTGGTTCACATGAATTGAATCGATCTGACCGTTACAAAGCCTGTCACTGCAGACGCCTGCTGAAGCCCCATAACTTGCACCTAGCATCATTAAAGTTATTAACGTTATTTTCTTCATAGTTTTTCCTGTTATAAATTTTCGAGTAAATTGGTCTTTGATTATTGGCATCCTCATTTCTGCACTTTTCTAGAAACACACCATCTATCATCAGCAGAAATTATCTTTCCAAATCTTCAAAAACAGGTATCAAAAAAACGTCATTTTCTTAAAAAATATGGATTTGAATTTAGATATTCATGCCAATTAATTAAATAATTGCGACACGACATAACCATGTTGATGCATGGAATGATAATGGATACTGACATATGGGTAATTTGAAAAATATGGTTCAACACTTTGTCTTTTTTTTGAAAAAATAACAAACTAATGTGTGAATTTGATTACCCGAAGAGTTAGTTCACTCAGTTATGAGCTTGGTACCCAAAGAAAGAGGCATATGCAAAATAAAACCTCTAAGGTAATTTTTAACAAAAACCACGAAAGTCATTTAGATGGACATATTAAGAACATTCAGAGGTTTCTATTACTGATGCCTAAAGATTCCTGATGTGACTAGATGCACTGATTCTGGCTCCTGCCCAAGAAATGCATACTGCAACGACACAAAACCATAAATACTCAATGGTATTAGGTGTTCTCAATTGAACAGATTGCCCAAAAGATTCTGATAACTCCTGAATAGGTAGCTGCAACCACCACAAAGTAACATTCAATAGCAACATAGCCACCAGTGCTGAAGCCAAGCCATAATAAATCCCGCCATAAAGGAAACGGCGACGAATTTGCCCCGCAGTAGCTCCAAGCAATTTTTTCAAACTGATTTCACCTTTATGTGCGGCCACTTCACTCCCTATTGAATGACTTAAGAATACAAAGACAATAATTAAAAACACCACGATACTGGCTTGCATCAAGTAGTAAAAAGCTTGGGTCAGTGTTTTCAATTGATTGAACCAATCAGCATCAAAACTAACATATTCAATATCGGCATGTACTTGTAACTTTTGTGCCAAACTTTGTAA
>CALLLZ010000339.1 GCA_938008005.1 uncultured Marinicella sp.
AATGTGGTTAAAATTAAAGGACCTAAAGGTGAGTTAAGCATGAAATTACATGAAGCCGTTTCTGTCGAGCAGAATGATGGTGAATTGAACGTTTCAGCCAGTACAGATGACATGGTCTATATGGCAGGTACAATGCGCTCATTAATCAATAATATGGTTGATGGTGTAACCAATGGCTTCAGTAAGAAGCTTCAATTAGTTGGTGTTGGTTATCGTGTTGCTATGAAAGGAAAAGATCTGGACTTGAATCTTGGTTTTTCACACCCAGTTATTTATTCAGCGCGAGATGGCATTACTTTTGAAGTGCCTTCACAAACTGAGATAGTAGTAAATGGAGCTGATAAACAGCAAGTGGGTCAAGTGGCAGCCGAAATCAGAGCAATCAGACCACCAGAGCCTTATAAAGGCAAAGGTGTTAAGTATGCTGATGAAAGATTGTACAGAAAAGAGGCCAAGAAAGCGTAACGCTTTTTTGTTAAAACTATGCATAAGAAAAATTTACAAAGAATTAAAAAAGCGACCAAAACAAGGGTTAAATTACGTGAGCTTGGTGTTCCAGCATTATCGGTACATAAGACAGGTCAACACCTGTATGCTCAAATTTTCTCAAGTGATGGTTTATCTACTTTGGCTGCAGCTTCAACCAAAGAAAAAGGTTTAATTGCTGACGGTGGGTCTTGTACCAACATCGAAGCTGCTAAAGCAGTGGGCAAAGCAATTGCTGAAAAAGCCAAAAAAGCAGGTGTCGAATCTGTTGGGTTTGATAGATCAGGTTATATCTATCATGGAAAAATCAAAGCTTTGGCTGACGCAGCGCGTGAAGCTGGCTTGAAATTCTGATATTAAAACTCCGATAGAGGATATAGAGAAAAATTATGGCAGAAAGAGATCAAGGCGATAACTTATTAGAGCGATTGGTTGCAGTTAATCGTGTGGCTAAAGTAGTTAAAGGTGGTAGACAATTTGGTTTTGCAGCATTGACAGTTGTTGGTGACGGCAAAGGTAAAATTGGCTTCGGTTATGGTAAAGCAAAAGAAGTACCTGTGGCGATTCAAAAAGCCATGGACCAAGCCCGAAGAAACACCACAGATGTTGACTTAAAAGGTAACACTTTATGGCACGCAACCAAAGCGAAGCATTCTGGATCACGTGTTTATATGCAACCTGCATCAGAAGGTACTGGCGTAATCGCTGGTGGTGCGATGCGTGCTGTGTTCGATGTAGTTGGTGTTGAAAATGTATTGGCTAAATCACAAGGTTCGAATAATCCAATTAACTTAGTCAGAGCGACCATCAAAGGTTTGCAACAAATGACTTCACCTGAAAGTATTGCCGCTAAGCGTGGTAAGACTCCTGAAGAGGTAATGGAAAATCATGGCTAAAGCAAAAAAAGTTGGTCAAGTAAAAGTGACACAAATTAGAAGTACCAACAAATCATTGGCTAATCATAAAGCCTGTGTCAGAGGACTGGGTATCAGAAAAATGCACCAATCAAGAGTGGTTGATGCAACACCTGAAAACTTGGGAATGATTAATGCGGCTATTCACTTATTAAAAGTTGAAGAAGTGAAATAAGCTTAGGCAGAAAACTACGGAATTAAATACTATGAGATTAAATTCAATTAAGGCTGCAGAAGGTGCAACTAAAGTTGGCAAACGTGTCGGACGTGGCATCGGTTCTGGATCAGGAAAAACATGTGGCCGCGGTCACAAAGGTCAAAAATCACGTTCAGGTGGCTTTCACAAAGTTGGCTTTGAAGGTGGACAATTACCTATTCACAAAAGATTGCCAAAATTCGGATTCACTTCACAAATGGCAAGCAGCCGTGCGGAATTGTGTCTTTATCATTTAAACGCCATTGATGCGAAAGATATTGATGTGGCTTATTTGATAGAAAATGGATATGTGAAAAGAGGTGTGACCAAAGTTAAAGTTATAAATACTGGTGATATCGAAAAAGCCATTAACTTAAAAGGCTTACATGTAACTAAAGGTGCTCAAGCAGCGATTGAAAAAGCCGGTGGAAAAGTAGAATAATATGTCAAGCAGACAAGATCAAGTTGAAAAGTTACTCGGTAATAAAAAAGGCTTAAGCGAACTTAAGAGCCGAATTTTATTTGTTATTGGTGCGTTGATTATTTTCCGCATGGGTACATTTTTGCCTGTTCCAGGTGTTAACCCTGCTGCCATGGCTGAATTATTGCAACAAAACGAAGGTGGTTTGTTGGGCATGTTTAACATGTTCTCAGGTGGTGCCTTAGGTCGTTATTCAATCTTTGCACTCGGAGTGATGCCCTATATTACGGCTTCGATCATCATGCAAATTTTGAGCCACACAGTACCTGCATTAAGAGAGCTAAAGAAAGAAGGTGAAACGGGTCGTCGTAAGACCACTCAATACACTCGGTACTTCACTATTATTCTAGCAGTGGTACAATCTTTCGGTATTACATCTGCTTTACAAACGTTTGAAGCACAAGGGGGCGTTACGATTGTCCCCGAACCAGGTTTTGGCTTCTTGTTCACTGCTACAGTGTCCTTGACTGGTGGAACCATGTTCTTAATGTGGTTAGGTGAGCAAATTACTGAACGTGGAATTGGTAACGGTATATCATTAATTATCTTCTCTGGAATTGTTGTTGGCTTACCTGGAGCTGTATATTCAGTTTTCCAAGCAATCAGTGAAGGTCAAATGAATGCCTTGGTAGGTTTGTTATTAATGGTTTTGGCTCTGGCTTTAACTGCTTTTATTGTATTTGTAGAACGCGGCCAAAGAAGAATCACCATGCAGTTTGCTCGACGTGGTGGTAGACAAGCCACTCAGGCACAAACTTCTTACTTACCTATGAAAGTCAATATGTCTGGTGTGATTCCAGTTATCTTTGCATCTTCGTTGGTATTGTTTCCTGGTTCAATCGCCAGTATTGTTGGACAAAGTAAAGGTTTTGAATGGTTGACAGATTTGGCTCAACAATTAACGCCTGGTAACACTTTGTACATGATCTTTTTTGGTGTTTTAATTGTTGGCTTTGCGTTCTTTTATACTGCACTGACTTTTAATGCTGATGAGACGGCTGACAATCTGAAGAGACAAAGTGCCGTTATTCCTGGTATCAGACCGGGGAAACAGACTTCCGCTTATTTAGATGGTGTACTAACTCGTGTGACATTCTGGGGGGCTATGTACCTCTTGGGTGTGAGTTTGTTACCAGATTTAATCAATCAATTCGTTACCATACCATTCGCTTTGGGTGGTACTGGTCTATTGATTGTTGTAGTTGTTGCAATGGATTTTATGGCTCAATTACAAAACCATTTGGTTTCACAACAATACGATTCAGTATTGAAAAAAACCAACATTAAGAATTACCGTCGTTCTAACAAGATTCGTAGGTAAATAATCGCCTGTATTTATGCTTTGCCATTGTTTGAAAAAATGATGGCATTGCTTTATGGGTTGATATATAATTTGCGCCCTTTCCCGAAGGGCGAGGAAATAAGGTTTAATGCCTTAATTTGTGTAATAGAAGAGGTAAATATTTGATTTATTGAATCAAACAGATACTTTTTTGAGGATTCAGGAGTAAAAAATGGCTCGTATTGCGGGTGTAAATATACCAGTGCATAAGCATGCTTGGATTGGCCTGACCAGTATTTATGGTATTGGTCGAACCAGAGCGTATGCGATATGCGACAGTGCAGGCGTTGATCCTGCCCATAAAGTTGGGCAATTGGAAGAAGACGCTTTAGATAAGCTTCGTGCAGAAGTGGCAAAATTTGATGTAGAAGGTGACCTCCGTCGTGAAGTTGCTATGGACATCAAAAGATTAATGGATTTAGGTTGTTACCGCGGTTTAAGACACAGAAGAGGTTTACCTGTTCGTGGTCAAAAAACCAAGAATAACGCCCGGACTCGAAAAGGTCCGAAAAAACCTATTAGACGTTAATTGATCCATTGAATATCATTAGCGATATCAGATTAGAGAATTGTAATGGCAAGACCACAAAAAACTACTAAAAAGAAAATTAAGAGAACTGTTGTTGACGGCATCGCGCATGTACACGCGTCTTTCAACAATACCATCATCACGATCACTGACAGACAAGGTAATGGTTTGTCGTGGGCAACGGCTGGTGGGTCTGGATTTAGAGGTTCAAGAAAAAGTACCCCATTTGCTGCACAGGTAGCTGCTGACAGAGCAGGCCAGGTGGCTAAAGAATATGGTATGAAAAATATTGAAGTTCGAATTAAAGGTCCAGGTCCAGGCAGAGAATCATCTGTAAGAGCGTTGAACTCCCTAGGTTTTCGTGTAACTAACATCATTGATATTACACCGATTCCTCATAATGGTTGTAGACCACCGAAAAGACGTAGGGTGTAAGGAGATATAAAATGGCAAGATATTTAGGTCCAAAATGTAAATTGGCACGTCGTGAAGGCGTCGATTTAATGTTGAAGAGCCCAGCTCGTGCAATGGAAACCAAGTGCAAGTTAGATATTGCACCAGGTATGCATGGTGCTGCAGGCAAAAGAAACAAACCTTCTGATTATGCATTGCAGTTACGCGAGAAACAAAAAGTTCGCAGAACTTATGGTGTATTAGAAAAGCAATTTGTTAACTACTATAAAAAAGCGGCCAAGCAAAAAGGAGCAACTGGCGAAAACTTGTTGAAACTTTTAGAGTCTCGTTTAGATAACGTGGCTTACCGCATGGGTTTTGCTGTAACCAGAAATGAAGCTCGCCAATTGGTGACTCACAAATCTATCCTGGTTAATGGTTCGGTTTGTAACATTCCTTCATACCAGGTTAAAGCTGGTGATGAAGTAGAAGTTCGTGAAAAATCAAAGAAACAATTGCGTATTAAACAGGCATTAGATTTATGGGGCGAAATGAATTTGTTCGCTGATTGGGTTACTGTTGATGCAGGAAAAATGGTTGGTCAGTTTAAATCTGTACCAAGCCGTGATGACTTACCTGCTGATATCAATGAAAACCTGATCGTAGAGCTTTACTCTAAATAATAACCCTGACTAGAGAGATATAATATGTCTGATATATTAGCTAAATTACTTCGACCCCGTGTGGTAGAAGTAGATGAACGCTCTGATTACAGCGCAAAAATAATCATAGAACCTTTAGAAAGGGGTTTTGGGCACACTTTAGGTAATGCTTTCCGCAGAATTCTGCTGTCTTCAATACCAGGTTGTGCCATCACTGAAGTCAATATCGATGGTGTGCAACATGAGTTTTCAACATTGGAAGGTGTTAGAGAAGATGTTGTTGAGATTATGTTGAATTTAAAAACATTGTCTTTCATGATGCCAGATCGTGATGAAGCTGAGCTTTCTATCAATGTTACTGGTGGTACTGTAACGGCAGCAGATATTCAATTACCAGACGGAGTTGAAGTGGCTAATCCAGAGCAAGTTATTTGTAATTTGGATAAAAAAGCTTCAATTAACATGCGTATGACAGTTGAAAAAGGTGTGGGCTATGAGCCTTCTACCAATCGTGTTGCTACAGAGGAGTCTCGTCCGATTGGTCAATTGGTTCTAGATGCCAGTTTTTGTCCGGTTAAACGTGTTTCTTATGAAGTTGATAATGCCCGTTTACATCAAAAGACTAACTTGGATAAGTTAACGCTTGATATTGATACTGACGGTTCAATTTCTGCAGAAGATGCAGTCAGAACAGCTGCCAGAATTTTGGTAGAGCAAATGGCTATCTTCATTGACTTCAAGATTGAAACTACTGTTGAAGAAAAAGAAGAAGTAGAAAAATTAAACCCTATCTTATTGAAACCAATTGATGAACTTGAATTAACCGTTCGTTCAGCAAACTGCCTCAAAGCAGAAAACATTCAATACATAGGTGATTTGATTCAAAGAACTGAGGTTGAGTTATTGAAGACTCCAAACTTAGGTAAAAAATCGTTGAATGAAATCAAAGGTGTACTTTCAGAGATGGGATTGACTCTGGGTGTACGTTTAGAAAATTGGCCTCCAGCAGCGATCAGAACTGCTGAGCGTCTTATCGGGTAAGGGGCAATATCATGCGTCATAGAAAATCAGGTAGAAAATTAAACAGAACCTCATCACACAGAAAAGCGATGTTCAAAAACATGTCGGCTTCTTTGTTTGAGCATGAATTGATTAAAACCACTGTGCCAAAAGCTAAAGAATTGCGTAAAGTGGCTGAGAGATTAATTACATTAGCCAAAGTTGATTCTGTTGCCAACAGAAGATTGGCATTCTCACGTTTAAGAAATAAGGAAATAGTGAATAAGTTATTCACTGAGCTAGGTCCTCGTTATGTTGAACGTCCAGGTGGATATTTAAGAATCTTAAAATGTGGGTTTCGTGCAGGTGATAATGCACCGATGGCTTACGTTGAATTGGTTGATAGACCAATAAAATCAGCTCCTGTTGAAGTGGCAGATGATACTGAATAAATTCATTTGGCATAGAACTATGAAACCCAACTTTCTAGTTGGGTTTTTTTTTGTCTATATTTGATTTAAATATAAAGTTATATGGAATAAAAGGTGTTCTACATGGTCTATATTTGTTAATCTACTTATTTAATCAAACTAATGACTTTTTCAATGAATAAATACCATATGAAAAGCCAAATTGCTTATATAGTTTTATTGGTTTTGATGTTGTTGCCATTATTTGGATCGCTGCTTCCGGATCCAATAGGTTCAACATTATCTATTTATATGCCTCCTTTTAATTCGGTAGGGTTAATAGTGGTGATAATGATTTACATCATTTTAATGGTATTGTTAGCGCTTGGAAATTTATTTAGATTCATTACTTTATTACCTGCAATCGGATGTGCTTCACTATTAATATATGCATTACATGTAGAGTATGTAGATTTTCTTATGCCATGCAATCTTTGTATTCTTCAACGTGTTGTATTTGTAGTCATTGGCGTATTGTATTTATTGGCCAGTATTAAACCAGCACAATATATAGGACGTAAAATTTTGGGATTCTTGTTGCTGATTACTTCTGGTACTGGAATTGCGATTGCTTCACGTCATGTGTGGTTACAAAACTTGCCACCTGAATTGGTTCCAGATTGTGGTCCTAGCCTTGAAATGATGTTGGAGAACTCGTCTATTTGGAATGCGGTATCATCAGTGCTGTCAGCATCTGGTAGTTGTGCAGAGATTCAATGGGATTATTGGGGACTTAGTATGCCTACTTGGACATTGATTTGCTTTATCTGTTTGTTTATTTATACTTTGGTATGGATGACAATAAAAATTAACGATTAAAAAAACATCAAATTTAAAAAAATATATCTAATGAAAACAATTAAGAATAACCCACAAATAAATGATTGGAATTTAGAAAGCTGGAAAAGTAAAGCCATAAGACAACAAGCCACTTATCCAGATCAAGCTCACTTAGATAAGGCTTTATCAACCCTTTCTTCATTACCACCTTTAGTAACCTCATGGGAAGTTAAGCGACTGAAGAAATATTTAGCGGAAGTATCAAGAGGTGAAAGATTTTTGGTACAAGGCGGTGATTGTGCAGAAAGTTTTGCAGACTGTAACTCCTCTATCATATCAAACCGTCTTAAAGTTCTGATTCAAATGAGTTTGGTATTAATTCATGGCTGTCAAATTCCGGTTGTTAGGGTAGGGCGCTTTGCTGGGCAATATGCTAAACCACGATCGGCTGACTTAGAAACGCGTGATGGGATCAGTTTGCCTTCATTCCGTGGAGATATTGTTAATCAAAATGAATTTACTGAAGCTTCTCGAGTTCCTAATCCGGATAAGATGTTGGAAGCCTACCATTACTCGGCCATGACCATGAATTTTATTCGGGCGCTGGTGGCTGGTGGTTTTGCTGATATTCGTCATCCTGAATATTGGAACATCGATTGGGTTAAACATTCTAAAAGTGCAGAAAAATTCAGTGATTTGGTTTCCCAAATTAAGGAATCTGTTAATTTTGCAGAGGTTTTAGTAGGAACAAAGGTGCACACTTTATCCAGTGTTGAATTCTTTTCTGCACACGAAGCGTTGCATCTCCATTATGAGCAGGCTTTGACACGCACTGTACCGAGACAAGCCGGTTACTTTAACCTCAGTGCTCATTTTCCATGGATTGGCCTCAGAACCAATCAAATTGACAGCGCCCATGTTGAATTGCTGCGAGGTATTGAAAATCCTGTGGGTGTGAAGATTGGCCCTGAAACTGATGATGACCATTTAATTGACTTGTGTCGTATTTTGAACCCAAATAATGAAGCCGGTAAGCTGACGTTGGTCCATCGCTTTGGTGCTAAAAACATTGAAAGCAAGTTACCACGATTGATCAAGACAGCAAAAAAAGCTGATTTAGATGTGGTCTGGTGTGCAGATCCGATGCACGGCAATACAGAAGCCACATCCAATGGATACAAGACCAGACGTTTTGAAAATATCAGTAAAGAGATTGAACTGGCCTTTAAAGTTCATAAAGAAAACGGTTCGCATCTAGGTGGCGTGCATTTAGAACTTACTGGTGAGAACGTAACAGAGTGTTTAGGCGGCGCCAGGGCTTTACAAGAGGCCGATCTCAGTAAAGCTTATACAACGCAGGTAGACCCCCGTTTAAATTACGAGCAAGCCTTAGAATTGGCCTTTTCGATCAAGGATTTTTATAAACGTTGATTTAAACTTCAGAGATTATGCAATTAAAAAGTTATAACAAAGAAGTGAGAACCCGGAGCGGAGTTGAAGGATCTAGCGTGATTTGTTTTTTTAAGGTGGTGGTTAACTATACCAGATTCCTCTGTTCGCCTCTGGCTCAATCGGAATGAACTGTGCTTCAAGTCAACTACTTTTAAGCATAAGTTGTCGAATAATCAACTTTATTGATTGCAACAGCAAATGCTTGTCTCAATAACTTATGTGCAATGGCAATATTGATGACTTTTGCAGGTTTGCCTTTTTCC
>CALLLZ010000340.1 GCA_938008005.1 uncultured Marinicella sp.
TTGGTATGGGTATCGACAAACCTGATGTGAGATTTGTTGCACACTTTAGTATGCCCAAAAATATAGAGTCATATTATCAAGAGACTGGTCGTGCAGGTCGTGATGGGCAAGCTTCCAACGCTTGGATGGCCTACAATTACAAAGATGTGGTCATGCAACGCCAATTCATTCGAGATTCTGATGCCTCAGATGAACATAAAAATATTTTGCACAACAAACTGGATTCATTGGTTGATTTGTGCGAGCAGCTGGATTGTCGAAGGCAAACCTTATTAAAATATTTTGATGAACCTTTGGCTGAACCTTGTGGAAATTGTGATAATTGTTTAAACCCACCAGAGAAAATAGACGCGTCCAAAGAGGCTCAAATAGCCCTTTCTGCCATTTATCGAACTGAACAACAATTCGGCATTATGTATTTAATTGATGTGTTATTGGGTAATGATGGTGATGAACGGGTGAGCAAGCTTAAACACAATGACTTGAATGTATTTGGAATAGGTAAAGATCATGTTAAGACGTGGTGGAGGCGCTTATACAGGCAATTGATCAGTCAAAGTTATATTGATGTTGATCCTGAGTTTGGTTCATTGAAACTCACCGATAAATCCAAAGCCATCTTGAAAGGCGAAGAAGCTTTTTACTTACGTGATGTGGTTAAGGCAAAAAATAAATCAAAGAAAACCGAAGAAGTAGACTTGGGTCGTCATGATCAAATACTGTGGGAAGAATTAAAAAAACTGAGGATGGACTTGGCTTCTGATCAAGGTGTTCCGCCATATGTGATTTTCAGTGATGCTTCATTGTTAGAAATGGTTAAAAAACGTCCTGTAGAGGGTGAAAAGTTCATGTATATTTCTGGTGTTGGCGAATACAAACTGGCTAAATATGGAGATATTTTTATAGAAGTGATTAAAGCCAACCCTTTGCCTGCTAAATTAGATAATCGTCTTGATGATGATATTAATGTCTCATTAGATCATTTTTTAGAACATAAATCAGTGGAAACAGTCGCAGAAGTTTTGGGTATTAATCTCAACACAGTGTACATGCATTTGTCTAAAGCGATAGCGGTGGGCTTGGTGGATAAAAAAGATGTTACTGGTCTAGAAGATGCAGATATAGATTACATCATTCAAATGGCCGAAATGACAGGGTATCTTGAAGAGAAAAAAATGAAGCCTGTTTTTGATGCTTTAGATGGTATGTATGACTATGGTACCTTGCGTTGTGTTCTGGCAGAACTTGAATAACGAAGTTTGAATTTAAAATTAGACCAATTATTTTGCGTTAAAAAAATACAGTTTTAATGTCCTATTTATAAAAACACATGTCCTATCTGTGATAACTAGTCACCTGAAGTAAATGTTACATTCACATCAGGGTTTATTGTACTTGTTGTAACTTCCTAAATGTTGATGTGTTTCGCGATGGATCACATCTTTTATTGTTACTTTAATGTGGATAGTTATGAATAAAACATGATTAGTATTTATATTGTTTGCTGCGATTTTTTCTTCTTTGATATATTCACCTAAAGCCAAGGCAATTATGAATTGTATTGGTCATACGGTTCATGTTTGGGTGGATGTGCCAGGCCTTGGAGGAACCGGGGCATTTTGTTACAGGGATTTTGACATTCCGGACGATTAATAAGGTCTTATATGGAAAGGCCTGTTCCCAATAAGGAACAGGTGCTCATATTGATTCTGGGGTCATTGAAGTTGAATAAATAATTAGTCACAAAGATGAGTTATCTGGTAGATAAACTCTACTTAACTAATACCTGAAGGACACATGTGTGAATGCCATTGATCCTTATGTGTCAGCTAACTATACAATCTTTGCAATTAAAGTTTCTTTAACCGTTACCAGTTTTTCAAAAAAGTAAGTCCTGAGAAAGTTAGGTCTTCATTAAAAAATTGACCATAAGGTGAGTGTCCATCTTGATACTCAAACAATAATTGAAATGGTGAATTGGTTAATTCGTGGACTTCAATACCAGCTCGCATGTTGACGTTGATGTTCCAGTCATAGGCGCCCCAAGAAGTTAAATCGACTGCCCAAATTGGATTGATGTTGTGCCATCTTTGGCCTTGAAATTGCCAACCAGCTTGCCACATGAATTTATCCAAATCGCCGGGTTCTGATCGTGTAATAAAGCCCAAGCCTGCATAGAGGTCCCAATTTTTTATTGCTTTATGAACGTCCCACCGAATAACTTCATAGGATAGATTGACCCGTTCTTCAAGGAATTCAGGGTTGTCAATTAAAAATTCATCACCCAAATGTGTGCTTCTGTGTGTATAACTAAAACGCCAGTTCCAGTTATCTAGTGACTGAACAATTTCTCCACCCACTGAAAAGTCAGTGTTGATTAAAGCGCCTCCTCGGTTATTGCGGGTATCTAATTCATTGACATCGAATTGAGAGCGAATTTGGCCGAATATATTGAAAGCCACTGAATGGTCATTGGAGAATTCAAAATCTTTAACTGATTGACGCATGCCACCACCAAGTAAAACAGCCCTGGCGCTGCCACCTAAAAAATCTAAGCTACCAAAACTGATGAATAAATTGGGTTCATTTAAATCTGCAATCAAAGTTGGAAAGTGATTTTGAGGTTTACTTTCTTGCATTTTAGTTTCACTGTTCTTAGTTGCATTGGTATTGATTTTACTCTTATCACCAACATCATTGGTATTAACCTGTATCGCATCAAAACAAGCTAAACGTGCCGTATCAGATGCAACAGATTGACAATGTTGGAGTTCTTGATTAACGAGGTTAGTAGCTGCGCAACTAAAGCTGATCGGAGAGATGCAGCCTATTAAATAAAGCTTGAATGATGTGTTCATAATTTCTGAAGAGGTTGTTTATAAGGAATATAGGGTTATATAACAAAAAAAACAGGTCAGTGAAAGTAATCACCAACCTGTTTCTACAAGGTTTGACTGATTGAGAATCAACTCGCTGAAGCCAGATTCCTCAATACATAATGTAAAATGCCACCATGACGGCAGTACTCAACTTCCTTAGGTGTATCAATTCTGACATCAACTTCAAATGAAACAGAGGTGCCATCTTCACGGTGTGCAGTGACCTGAGCTGTTTTGCTTTCACCATTTTGTAAACCACTTACATCATAAGTTTCTTTACCAGTCAATTCATATGTATCCGCACCTTCACCGGATTTGAATTGTAATGGAATGACACCCATGCCGACTAAATTTGAACGGTGAATTCGTTCATAACTTTTAACCAATACCGCTTTAACGCCCAACAAGTTGGTTCCTTTGGCGGCCCAGTCTCGCGAAGAGCCTGTACCATATTCGGTGCCACCAATAACCACCAATGGTACGCCATCAGCTTGGTATTGCATGGAGGCATCAAAAATGCTCATCTGTTCATCAGATGGTTGGTGACGTGTCCAGCCGCCTTCGGTACCTGGAGCCAATTGATTGCGTAATCTGATGTTGGCAAAGGTGCCACGCATCATGACTTCATGGTTACCACGTCTTGAGCCGTAGGAGTTGAAGTTGGCTTTGGGTACACCTTTTTCTTTTAAATAATTTCCGGCTGGTGAATCTTCTGCAATTGCTCCCGCAGGTGAAATGTGGTCGGTAGTCACTGAGTCGCCTAATTTGGCTAAAACACGTGCGCCTGATATGTTATCAATGGTACCAACATCCAAAGTCATACCATCAAAATACGGAGGGTATTTGATATATGTTGAGTCATCTTGCCAGTTGAATAGCTCAGATTGAGTGGTTTCAACAGCTTTCCAGTTATCATCACCTTCAAAGACACCTTCATAACCTTCAGAAAAGCTGGTTTTTGAAACATTACCTTGAATGGTGTCAGCGATTTCATGATTGCTAGGCCAGATATCTTTTAAGTATACAGGATTGCCGTTTTGATCATTGCCTAAAGATTCATTTTGTAAGTCAAAATCCATGGTGCCAGCAATGGCATAAGCCACAACTAATGGCGGTGATGCCAAGAAATTCATTTGTATATCTGCGTGAATTCTGCCTTCAAAGTTACGGTTCCCTGAAAGCACAGATGTGGCGATTAAATCATTGTCGTTAATGGCTTTTGATAAGGCTGGATCTAGAGGGCCAGAGTTACCAATACAAGTAGTACAGCCAAAACCAACAACATTAAAACCTAAGGCTTCTAAATCATCCATTAAACCAGCAGAGTTTAAGTAATGTGATACCACTTTGGAACCAGGTGCCAATGATGTTTTAACCCAAGGTTTAACTTTTAAACCTTTAGCAGCAGCATTTCTGGCCAATAATCCGGCACCTAACATAACAGCAGGGTTGGATGTATTGGTACAAGATGTGATGGCAGCAACGGCTATGCCACCATCAGTGAATTCATAATCAGCTTTTTCTGCAGAAACTGGTATTGATTTGACTGCGCGTCCTTTTTCAAAATCGATAAAATGTTTGTTGTATGTTTCCTTTGCTACCGCTAACTCAATACGATCTTGTGGTCGTTTAGGACCTGAAATGCTTGGTACAACAGTGCTCATATCTAGTTCAAGCACAGCAGTGTATTCTGCATCAATGCTGTTCTCATCATGGAACATACCTTGTGCTTTTGCATAGGCTTCCACTAAATTGACTTGTTCTTCTGATCGACCTGATAGCGTTAGATAGCGTAATGATTCGCTATCAACCGGGAAAATACCACAGGTTGCACCATATTCTGGAGCCATATTAGCAATGGTTGCACGATCAGCCAAAGGAAGGTGTTGTAACCCGGTTCCAAAGAACTCGACAAATTTACCCACAACACCATGTTCACGTAGCATATCGACTACAGTTAATACCAAGTCAGTTGCAGTTACACCTTCTTGTAGTTTTCCAGTTAATTTGAAGCCAACAACTTGAGGTATTAACATGGAAATGGCTTGACCCAACATGGCCGCTTCTGCCTCAATACCACCAACACCCCAA
>CALLLZ010000341.1 GCA_938008005.1 uncultured Marinicella sp.
TTTGTCACCAGAGGATTAATTTCAGATGGGCTTAAACCAGGCTGATTCACATTTGGCTGTAGCGGCACTTCAGACAGAGGAATTTCTCCAGCAACTGGACTGACCTCATCCTGACGCCAATGTTGCCACAAGCTCATTGCACCTACTAACACCAATACACCCATAGTGATGTAATCCAGTTTTTTGGCTTTTTGACGATCCTGATGTTCATTGGGCACCACATCTTTGTCACGTTTGATGCCATCAGGTGTCATTTCAAAAGCCCAGGCAAACAAAACTGTAGGGATCAAGCCCAACAACACCAATGCCATTAATAACCGGTTGGCACTGGCATCCACTTCAAGTGCTTCAAATACCACATCACCAATTTGTAACAACAACCAAGCAATCACCACATAAGTTGCTGTGACTCTAAACACATTTCGTCGTTTTAATTCGTTGAACAAACTCATGTCAATATTGTATGCGTTTTACTGTGAAAGAATCAATGATACTCAGAACCATTATCGATAATCTCAACAAGTTTATTTAAGTTAAAATAAAATGGTTCTTATAAGGCGCTCCAGTAATCGTATAAATTTATAGATTAATACCCGTAATGCATTTGGAATGATTTTATTTAAAAAAACATAAAAACCCATCGTCATTACCCGGCTTGACCGGGTAATCCATAGCGAAGCGAGTTCGAACGCAGTTCGAAAATATGAAAAACTGACTTTTTTCAACTTAACTTTAGTTAATTTGTCCTAAATGCACTACGGGTAGGTTAATATTAACTTTTAACCAGCTCTGACAATTCAGCAATTGAACTTGTTAGATTACTGAACTGAGCCAACTGAGCCAGACGATTGTTACGAATAGACTCATCATCAACATTTACCATCACATCTTCAAAGTAACGATCCAACGGTTCAGCTAAGGTGGCTAATAGCTGATAACCTTTGTCATAATTTTTTTCCGACACTGATGACTCAAATTGAGGTTTCAGTTGTCGCAACTCATTGAATAAAGCATGCTCTTGTTGAACTTCAAACTTATTTTCATCAACGTTCATGTCACCGATTTGACCACTCAATTCAGATTTAGCAATGATATTACGTGCACGTTTGTTGGCCTCAATCAATGATTTGGCAAAATCTTGTTTTTTAAATGCTGTTGTGGCTTGGATTCTTTGATCAAAATCATCTAATGTCGATGGTAATGCCAACGTAACCGCATTAACCACATCATGTGAAACACCTTGATCTTGATATTGATTCTTCAACCTTTCTTTAAAAAATAAATGAATTTCTTCAAATTTATCAGCTGTCTCGAAAGGCATAGTTGTTAATGATTGCTTGATCAAATCCCCATAACTGATTGGCAATTTTTTATCTTTTAAAATATTGATCACCGACAAGGCTGCTCGACGCAATGCAAACGGATCTTTTGAACCAGATGGTTTTTTGCCCACAGCGAAGATACCACACAGGGTATCCATTTTATCCGCGATGGCCACCGCCTGACCTAAAGCAGTTTCAGGCAAGCCATCACCAACAAATTTAGGTAAATATTGATCACGTATGGCTTTGGAAACTTCATCAGACTCGCCTTGAGCTGCGGCGTAATAACCGCCCATTAAGCCTTGCAAATCAGGAAACTCATCAACCATGTCACTCATTAAATCAGTTTTTAATAACTCAGCCGCTCGGTTTGCATCGACAGATTCATAAGCCATTCTAGGTTGCATCCAATGCAATAGCTGCTTCACGCGCTCACATTTATCAGCCAAAGTACCCAAAGTTTTCTCAAAAATCATTTTCTCTAGCAAAGGAATGTTATCAGCCAATGGCCTGGCTTGGTCTTTTTCCCAAAAGAATCGGGCATCGGCTAAACGGGGTGTAATGACTTTTTCAAAACCTTTTTTCACTGCTGATGGATTGCTAGAATCAATATTTGCCAAGGCCACAAAATAAGGCATCAACTCACCATTTTTATCTACAACGGAAAAATACTTCTGGTGTTTTTCCATCGAAGAGATCAAAGCTTCTTTGGGAACGGCCAAAAAGTCTTTGCTGAATTCACCCAATACGGCTGATGGTTTTTCTACAATACTGGATACCTCTGACAATAAGCTGGCACTGATTTGTGCCACACCATTGACAGTTGATGCGGCCGTTTGAACTTGATCTTTTATCAATGCTTCTCTTTCAACCTGATCAACCATGATGTGCGCAGCTTGTAAATCACTCACATAATCCTTGGCATGAGCTATGGTGATGTATTCATTGTGATGAAAACGATGACCCAATGTTTTATTACCAGTTTCTAGACCGAATGATTCCATTGGAATGACTTCACTGTCTTTTAGTAACACCATCCAATGAACTGGACGAATAAAACTGTAATCATTGCTACCCCAGCGCATCGGCTTGGGAATCGGCAATTGTTTGATTGATTTGGCAATCATTTCAGGTAACACCGCATCAATACTCATGCCTTTCTCAAGAACGGTATAACCCAAGTAGTCACCTTTATCAGTTTCAATTCGGCCCAATTCAGCCACATCGACACCCACAGAACGTGCAAAACCGATCGCAGCTGGTTTGGCATTGCCTTCTTCATCAAAGGCAGCAGCCACAGCTGGGCCCCGTTTTTCTGTTTGTTTATCAGCCAGCTGTTCAGTGATGTTAATTAGCTGAAACGCCAATCTTCTTGGTGATGCAAACCATCTTGAATCATCGCCATACTCAAAACCTTCTGCTTGTAATTGTTTTGTTACACCCGTAAACAATGCTTCAGCCAACCCATATAAGGATTTAGGCGGCAATTCTTCACAACCCAACTCAAATAAAATATCAGCCATCAGACTCTCCTATTTTTTTGGTCTCTCCCTTACTGTCTTTACAGCCAGGGAATGCTAATTTTTCACGTGATTGGTAGTACATTTGTGCCACCTGCTTCGACATATTTCTGACTTTCAAAATAAATTGCTGACGTTCAGTCACACTGATGGCTTTTCTGGCATCCAGTAAATTAAATAAATGTGATGCTTTCAAAGCTTTTTCATAAGCCGGCAAAGGCAATTCTTTTGCAATCAATTTCAAACAAGCGCTCTCAGCCTGTTCAAATCCGATGAATAATTCCGGCACCTCAGCATGTTCAAAGTTAAATGCTGATTGTTCGACTTCGTTTTGATGGTATACATCACCATAAGTCACTGTTCCATTTGGAGTCTCTGCCCAAATCAAATCATAAATACTGTCTTTGTTTTGTAAATACATGGCTAAGCGCTCCAATCCATAGGTAATCTCGCCCATAACTGGTTTGCATTCTAGACCGCCCACTTGTTGAAAGTACGTGAATTGTGTTACTTCCATACCATTGAGCCAAACTTCCCAACCCAACCCCCATGCACCCAAAGTTGGCGATTCCCAATTGTCTTCCAAAAACCTAACATCATGCTCTAGAGTGTCCACACCAATGGTTGTCAATGACTGTAAATACAAATCTTGAATGTTTTTTGGTGATGGTTTTAGCACCACTTGAAATTGATAATAATGTTGGAGTCTATTGGGGTTTTCACCATAACGACCATCTGTAGGACGACGACAAGGCTGTACATAAGCGCTGTTCCAAGGCTCTGGACCAATCGAACGCAAGAAAGTAGCAGGATGAAAAGTTCCTGCACCGACCTCCAAGTCTAAAGGCTGAATGATCACACAACCATGTGCTGCCCAAAATTCTTGAAGCTTAAGGATTAATTCCTGAAAAGTGAGGAACTCGTGTTTGTTATTTTCCATGGCAGGGTTTAAGACTGATACAAAACCCTGCATTATACTTGACTGGTTGAATTAATAACTACGCCAAACACAAAAATACCAACAATTTTAATATCTTAACTTGCCTAACCACAATAACCCTGTCTCATGGTTCAAAATAAAAATACGATGCCATTACAAATGAGTGGAACGACTGCGGTAATTCTCCCAAAACTCATTCAATTTTCAAACCTCGTATGTTACTCAATAACCATATCCTTCAACTGCGCCCTTACGAGGCCTACTTTTGGCTTCGCAACGCTAAAGATAAAAAAAACTGTCGACCTATCCTATTTGCTCACACCTGCTGTAGGATGCGCACTTGGATACAAGGTCAGGTTCTCTTTTTCCAAACGAGCCAGCTCTTTACGCAGTTTCATTGCGATAATGCTCACTTCATCACGGTTCATATTTAAACCTTTAGGAAACTCAGTTTCCTTAATGATCGTCGGAAATTCCGCCGCGTTATAAATGACCAAATTAGTTTCTTCATTGCCATCGAC
>CALLLZ010000342.1 GCA_938008005.1 uncultured Marinicella sp.
TACTAAGCCAATCAAAAATGTAGTAATAACGATATATCTCATCCCATTTTTCCCCCTTAATATAGAGTGGTTAATTAAAAGCTATTTATTGTAAATGGTGGGAGATAAAAAACATACGATAAATACATTGAATAACGGCCATAATTTTTTTAACAATATTCGACGATGCCTACGTATTTATAAAATAACATCACAATAATCTCTTAACCTATAATTTCTTTATAATATATTGACTCAATCAGGAGATCATAAGGTATAGATTCAAACTGTTCTCTTAAAAAATGTACAGATTTCAAAATTTTAAAAGCATCAAACCATTCATGTATAAATTGTTGCCACCGATCATGAGTTTTTATTTGGGACAAGGCTTTATGCAAAACATTTTCAAGCATCCAGTACCCGTTTAGACCACAATCATCCTCGGGCAGTAATTGATTTTCATAATAAGTGCATGTCGCTGAGTACCATGATCTTAAAATATGAAATATGCATGGGTGATAGTAAACTGTTAACTCACCATTCTGTTGTTGTTGCTGAATCTTAATAATGGCTGGACCTGTGCCAAAGGGCACGCGATCAGAAAATCTACTTTGAATTCCAACGATGGGTTGTTGCGGTTGATAAATGCCGCCGACTTTAGCCAGTTTATTTAAAATATAAAAGTCTTCACCACCGCTTCTACAAGGAAAACCACGCACTTGCGCGTAACTATTGGCAGCCACCACTAAAGTACTCCCTAATGGAATATAGTCATATTTCGCACCTATAAAACTGACGCCTGATTGATAATATTTAAGCTTAAAATCATATTGTTGCTGCAACTGCTCCTGAACTTCATTATCAGTGATGTGTTCAAAACTTAAACTCAATCCCGAAGTAGCAACAGGTGTCTTCTCAACCACCTCAAAATACCCTACTGGTAAAATCACATCGGCATCTGTACTGAATATCCATGGCATTCTGATCACTTCATTTTGAATCAATGACAAAGCCGTGTCGGCGCCTACTTTTCTCGCCAAACCAACACCTTTACTGGGGTCAAAAGCTTGGTCATTAAAATCCAATAACAATAAATCAGACAAGCCACAACCCTTTTGGGGATTGGTTAATAATTGATGCCCTTCAGACAAATCATATTTTTGAGCGTATAAACCAGACAAATACTCAATCAACGCATGGTTTTCTGTTTGCCATCTACCACTGTTAACGTGTGCTCTTGGCCTGTTTATGATTAACACCACCAATAAGTTCTGCCGATTCTGATGCAGTAACAATCCACTTAAAAAATTTTCACTTTCTCCACAAACTGGAATGATCAACACATAATCCCAATTAGTGTCTACAGACCAACGACTTAAATCAATGGCATGACTGTGCTGTTCGAGGTATTTTTCAGTAACTGTTTTAATTTTATACGCTGTTAATTAATTGATTTTTTTAAGTCAATGGACCGCAGCTCGAAATGGAAGGTTTGACACAATATCAGCTTCAGCATCCAATAATTCATCCAACCTGGCCTTCACCTCTACAGAATCATAGTATTGATGTGCCAACTCCACAAATAAGGTGTAATGCCTGTATTCGGCTTTCGCCAATCGCAAATAAAAATCCTTCATTTTAGGCTCTTCCAAAGCCTCACCCATCATTGAAAACCGTTCATGCCCACGTTTTTCAACAATACTAAACACCAGTAAACGATCTAGTAAATAGACTTCCCCGTCTTTTCTTATCAACCTAAGTAATTGTCGAATGTAAGGATCCTTTTCATCATCTTCTTGTTGTAAACCTCTATCCAACATGATTTTCATCACTTCTCTGAAATGCGCCATTTCCTCCATGGCCAAATCTATCATGCCACGAATCAAATCAGGTTTATCCGGATAATGTTGCACCATGGACATCGCCAAAGCCGCAGCTTTTCTCTCACAGGCAGCATGATCTTTCAGAAAAGCATTAAAATCTGATTTAGCCACATCGACCCATTCAGGTGCAGTTTTGGCCCTCAGTTCATATTCTGTATCAGACATTGGTCATCTCTAACATTTAAATCAACCCCAATTCCAAAGCTTTTAACACGGCACGAGTTCTATCACGTACACCTAACTTTGAGAGAATATTAGAAACATGATTCTTAACCGTACCCTCAGCAACAAAAATTGAATTAGCAATTTCTTTGTTACTGTAGCCCCCAGCCATGAGGCGCAAAATTTCAGTTTCTCGGTTGGTTAATGGATCAGGTCGTTCAAAACTGATAAAATCATTCTTCAAACCTTCAACACTTTCAAGTATACGCTCAGTAATTTGTGGTCTAACTATGGTCTTACCTTCAGCCACTTGCTTGATACCTTCCACCAATTCTTCTAATGGAACATCTTTCAGCAAATATCCTTTCGCACCTGCCTTTACCCCTGCCAAAATCAATTCTTCATCATCAAAAGTCGTCAAGATAATGGTGGGTGGCAGCTGCTTTGCCTGAGACAATTCATGCAGTACATCAAGGCCCGACATACCTGGCATTCGCATATCCAATAATACCACGTCAGGGTTTAATTTAGGCACCAGCTCCAAGGCTTCTTGACCAGATCTGGCCTCACCTATTACTTCAATATCATCAGCAATATCAAGTAAAGCTTGCACACCTTGTCTTACTAAATTCTGGTCATCGACCAACAATACTTTAATCATTTTCTTCTCGGTAATATTAACCCCGCGGCATAATACCACTTTTCTAGGGTTTTAATTGGTTGAGCTTTTACTGGTTGAGTTTATACAGGAAAAGTTAAAATCGACTTCAAACCTTTCTCAGAAACATATTCACAACGGCCATTCAGTAATTTAACACGTTCAGCCATTCCTGTCATGCCATTCCCTATTTGCGACTGCCCCAAACCAACACCATTATCTTGCACCACTAAAACCACACTATTATCAGTGCGTTCCAATTTTACCCTAATGTGATTAGCTTCAGCATGTTTCATGGTATTGGTAATCAATTCTTGAGCACAGCGCAAAATTGTTTGCGCTAATTTAGGGTCTTCAACCAAGAATTCTGCTGGAATTTCTTGAGTCACTTTTAAACGCGGTAGCCCAGACAACAATTCTTTGATAGCCAAACCAAGATCCAATGTACCAGACTGTCTGAACTTGCCCACTACTTCTCGCACATCTGATAATAACAAACGTGCAATTGAATGGGCTTTTTTTACATAAACTTGTGGTTTACCTTCTGTCATATGAGATGCAGCCTCAAGATTAAGTGTCAAAGCCGTTAAATGATGACCGATTAAATCATGTAACTCTCGTGAGATCCTTAACCTTTCATTGATTCTTGAGCTGTCAGCCAACAATACTTGAGTGGCTTTCAATTCAGTGTTGAGCATTCGTAATTCTTCTTTGGCATTCTGTTGTCGAAACGCCACCAAAGAAATGATAAATGAAAAAACGGAAACACCCAAATAAATAAAAAACAATACATAATATTGCGAATGATTGTCTAGATCACCACCAATATAACTGAATTGTAAACCAATTAATAAATTACAAACGAACAATACCACCAAGCTTTCCCTAACTGGAAACAGCCATGCCAACAACACCGAAATCATCAGCGCATAAAATATACCAATTGCACTGTCATTGGTGTGATTAATCAACAACACCAATACAATCAATATAAGAATAGACAGCCAAGCTTTCAGCTTAAAGCTCATTTGACCGATGTTATTGGTTACAAACCAAAAAACCAAACCAAAGAAAATATGAGATATCAGATAAACATTAAACGTTTGATTAAATGTTTCAAATTGTAGGAAAAATGGAATCGATAAGCTGAGCCAAATAATTAGCCCAGCCAATCGAATGAGTTTTATGTGTGAAAAACGATAAACCACAAATAATCAGTGGTTATTTAATCATGAATTGGTTATCACCTTTGCGTTCAACTTCTCTGCTGATGGTGGTATCACCTACCAACCAAAAGTAGTTACTTTGTGAACCTGTTAATGGCCTTACCACCAAAACCGTTTTATTTTTCACATATAACACATCTTTTTCTTTCAGCTTGCTTGCCGAAATAGATAACTTAACTCTTTTATTACGAATATGCTCTTTCCGCAAATCATCCTGGTCCTTAGTATCTGAATCGATTGCAATAAAATTCAAGTTGGTTGCCTCAACCTTTTTCTCTACAACAACTGGTTTTTTACTGGATATTTCAGCTTCTATTGCCACAGGGTCTTTTTTATATTTTCCCGTACTTTTTTCAACAAACTGATGCACAGTTGGATCATAAGACTCTCTCATCCAGTAATAAACAACAATACCTTGATTTAAAAATCTTTTGATTAAAACCACTGAGTTTTTGATGAATAACTCATCTTTACCATTGATATTACTATAACTGAGTTGCTTTTCAATACGTTTATTCCGTGCATGACGTTTCCTTAACTCTTCTTTATTATCATTAACATTATCATTAGCGACAACTGGCTTAGATACGGCTTGTGGAGCAGATTGCGCAGTTGTCACAGGTGCGACTTCCGCAACGGCCTTTGATTTTTCTGTTTTTACAACGGCTGGTGTAGTCGATCTTTGGGGCTTTGAGGTTTCAACTTGAGCTTTGGGTACAGCAATTTCCATTGCACTGATATTTTGCAACAATTCATTGGTGTTGTTTTTGAAATCAGTATCACCAAAATCAGGGGCTTCAATCATTGTATCGATTTCAGGTTTATCAATCACTACTTGTTTTTGGACTGTGCTTTCAGAACCAGTAGATGGAGAAATTTTTGCCGTCTTTGCTCCTGGAACCGCAGAAATAGCGATGCTCTGATACAAAGAATCTTTAAAAGTAAATTGAACATCCCGTTCACCTGTTTTGGTTAGTGCATTGCGAATGGCATTGTGCCAATCATTCGGAGCAGTTATTTTCAACAACCAGTTATTTTTATAAGCTTGTGCTCCTATTTCACTCATTTTATTGCTGAAACTATCTAACTTGTATTGATTTTCTGTCATTCCCCAAGAAGGCAGCTCAGCCCAACTTGTAATACTTGTCACTAACATGACAGATAGGATTGTTAATTTTTTCATTATGGTTTTTTTCATCATTATGGTCTTTCTCATTTTTGGTCCTCGATACCACCAGTGGTCAATTTAATTGGGTTTAAAATTTCTTTTATTTGTTGTTCCGTCAAATCTGTATTTTCTAATGTAACATCCAATACAGAACGTTTTTCTTTGTAAGCTTGCTTGGCAATTTTTGCACCCAAGTCATAACCAATCACAGCATTCAAGGCTGTTACTAGGATTGGGTTTTTGCCTACATTTTCACTCACTGCATCATGATTCACTTTGAATCCTTTGATCGCAGTATGGGCTAATTGCGAACTCGATGTACTTAAAATATGTATGCTTTGCAGTACATTATAAGCGATCACTGGTAACATAACGTTAAGTTGAAAGTTACCTGATTGGCCAGCTACGGTAATTGTTGTATCATTGCCAATCACCTGAGCACACACCATAGCCATCGCCTCTGGAATCACTGGATTAACTTTACCTGGCATGATACTGCTGCCCGGTTGCAAGGAAGGTAATTCGATTTCTCCTATGCCAGCCAAAGGCCCTGAATTCATCCATCGTAAGTCATTGGCCACTTTCAT
>CALLLZ010000343.1 GCA_938008005.1 uncultured Marinicella sp.
ATTTGGCGAGAACAACGAAGAAACCTTAAACACCGAATGCCCTTTACCGATAATAGGCAAACAAATCAATACCAGCTTAGATCGTGGAACATTTGGCTTGTTTCCAAATCGTTTAACTTTTTTAGCTGCTCAAAAAATTGACATCAATACAGTGATGCTCAATAACTGGACCAGATGGCAAACCCAGCTTAACGCCCAGCCCAATGAGTTTAATTATTACAATGAAATGAACGATGTAAAAACTGCTTTGAACGATGCTTTTTTACAACGGGTTAATGAATTACAACAACAAATTTATCGCAAACTAATTACCAACAACCAATCGAGAACCCATGATTCAGCACTATCTAAGGCTGCTTTCGAATTTATCACACACCGTAAACTGTTATCACATATGAGTATAGCTCTATATCCACAGTTGTACTCCAGCAGGCCCACGTTACAAGCTGCCATAAGTGGTAACAACCGTTTGGTAGATATGGATTTCTTTCGTGAAGCTTTTGAAAATCAAATCAATGTAGCAGATATGATCAATGAAGGTGATGCCAATTTCATTTTACATCAAGGCAACAGCCAGCAAGAAAACACATGGGGAGCCGTCAATCAAACAGAGCCACTGATTCAAAACACCTTAGATCAACTACAACAAATCCAAACTTTTTCAACTCAAAATCATTCCAGCCCTGAAACTCGATGAGTCATTTGAATGAACACTTTCGAAACATAGAACACCCACAGGGGTACCTCTATTGATAGCTTAAATCGTACACTGCGGATTAAGACCTTTTGCTCTGGCTTCTTTTTCCAGCATCAATGATTTATCCATAAATTTGTTCAGTTTTTCAATGCGATTCTCAGGATGGGGGTGAGTTGATAGAAACTCGGGTTGTCGCTTTCCAGCTGATGCTTTATCCATATTTTCCCATAATGCGACACTTTGTCTGGGGTCGAATCCAGCAGCTGCCATAAAATATAAACCGTGACGATCTGCTTCTTGTTCATGTTTTCGATTGAATGGCAACATCACTCCAACTTGAGCACCCAACCCTAAACCTGTCATTAACATCTGCCTACCTGTTGAACCTTCCACACTTTGTTGACTTACTACATCAGCCACTTGCAGGCCTGTTTGTGCCAGCATTTGCATAGAAATACGTTGATTCCCATGTCGCCACAACACATGTGCCACCTCATGACCAAGTACTGTAGCCAATTGTGACGGTGTTTCTGCCACCTTTAATAATCCAGTGTGAACACCTATTTTTCCACCTGGTAATGCAAATGCATTGGCCGAATCATCTTCAAAAACCACCACTTCCCATTGTTTATTTCGCCATTGATCAGGCAAAGCATTGATAATTGCAAATGAAACACATTCCACATAATCCTTTTTTCTGGAGTCATTAGATATTTTCTGTGCTGTTTTCATTTGTTGGAATGTAGTGACTCCCATTTTGCTCATTTGCTCACTACTGACTAGCATCAATCTTCTGTCACCACTTGGGGTAGTCGCACAAGCAGTCAATAGAAGACTTAAAAATACTGCATATAAAATTTTCATGTCATTGCCTCCAAAGATTTCAATGTCAGTTTAGCTCATAATAATCAGTTGGCCTGTAAATAAATGTAAAAATCAATAACGAAATATTCAAAGCAAAACCAAATAACTGATTAAAAAACCCATTACAAACAACACAGCATAAATCAATTTAGCTTGTGAGTACTTAGATTTAACGACTGCATCTTGTTGCACTTTACCCATGTGATGTAACCAAGTCCATTCTAGTAAAATAACAAATACAAATAACATGATAAAAACCACTGCAAAAATACCGACAAACTCAGACCAGGGTTGCGTAGGGAATAAATAACTGATCACTGCCATCAGATTGAAAAACATAACGGTTATCATCAGAGCAAGCCTCAAAGGCGTATAAACAACAGGTTGTGAACTCATGACTTTCTACATTATTTAAAAGTCTTATTATATCAACTTAGACTGATATTTTTTCAATTTAAAAGCCAATCAATTTTCTGGTACAATCATATTTCATACGTAAGGAAACACTTTTATATCTCATGAAATATTTTTTATTTTTACTGACATGCACATACTGTCTGATAGCCAATGCTGATTTCGATACCGCAACGAATGCTTATGCCAACAAAGACTATCAACAAGCTTTCACAGAGTTTTATAGTTTGGCTCAATTAGGCAATAAAAGAGCTCAGTTTAACTTAGGCGTGATGTACTTGAACGGAGAGTTTGTTGAACAAGATATTTTCAAAGCCTACGCTTGGGGTAAATTATCAGAACACAGTGAACGACCAGACTTTGCACAAATACGGAAAAGCTTAGAGAAAGAATTCACCGCAGAAGATTTTAAAAAAGCCCAGCGCACATTTAAAACAATAAAAAACACCTATGGCGATGAACAGATTTATGCCAAATTATCACCCATTGTTTACCAATATTCAGATAATAAAACTGGATATAATAAATATAAAGTCGAAATTATTAAAAGGAAACCACCTCGCTACCCTGCAGAAGCCCTCAACAAACGCATTCAAGGCTGGGTAACAGTTGGCTTTGAAATTCATCCAGATGGCTCAGCAAGAAGTCCCTACATTATAGATGCCTACCCAGAAAACACCTTTGAAAATGAAACATTTAGAGCCATACAAAACTTCGAATTTAAAGTAACATTTGAACCACAAGTTAAGCCATTCATTACTTACGGCCGACAAACCATAGAATACTCTTTAGAAAAGATGTCTGATGCCAATTCATTGAAAAGATATTATGATAAAAGATTACAGCAGCTACGTGACTTAGCGGACCAAGACTCAGCACATGCTCAATATCTTTACGCCATTGCAGCCAGTTCTGATTTAATCAATAAAGACAACAAAATAACCCAAGAAGAAGTCAACCAATGGCTGTTAAAATCAGCTCAAAATGGTCACGTTGAAGCTCAATTTCATTTAGGTAGAAACATTCTCAGAGGTAAAGGCTGCAAAGTAGAAAAACAAAAAGGCATAGATTGGATCGTTTATGCTGCTGAACAAGGCCACTCAAGATCCTCACGTACGGCTTATCACTTACTTACCAAGCAAAAAAACTTGAACAAAACAAATAAACCAGCTGAGTATTGGCTAAAAATGGCCGCAGAAAATGGTGATGCAGATTCACAAGTCGATTATGCAGAATTTCTTGTCAATCAAGTAAATGTTGGCATCGATGATTTGGTGATTGCCAGGAGTTTCTTAGAAAAACAAGCTAAAACCAGAGACAAATCGATTAAGTGGTATCAAGTTTCCGCCAGTATATATGAACAACAAGGCGATACTAAAAAAGCCCAAAAGCATCAGAATAAAGCAGCAAAAATGGCCAAAAAACTAGGCTGGGAAATTTAAAATTATTGGTGTTATTCTCACAAAAAAACCCGCTTTTTTATAGCGGGTTTTTTCATTTTTTTATTATAGTTGAATTACTCAGGTTTTTCTTCCAGTGCCTTCATAGACAAACGCACCCGGCCTTGTTTATCCACTTCTAGAACTTTCACCTTCACCGTTTCACCTTCGGTAATTTTATCAGTGACTTTAGCTACACGCTCATGACAAATTTCAGAGATATGCACCATACCATCTTGTCCAGGTAACAAATTAACAAATGCACCAAAATCCATAATCTTAACCACTTTACCTTCGTAAATAGTACCGACCTCAATTTCAGCAGTTAAATCTTCAATACGTTTCTTAGCCAAATCACCATCTTCTTGATTAATTGAAGCAATGGTTACAATGCCATCATCGCTGATATCAATGGTGGTATTGGTTTCTTCAGTTAAGGCACGGATGGTAGCACCACCTTTACCAATGATGTCACGAATCTTATCTGGATTAACTTTAATGGTTTCCAAACGCGGGGCGTATGCCGACATTTCTTGACGAGGTGTTGAAATGACTTTATTCATTTCCTCTAAGATAAACTGACGACCTGCGGTAGCTTGACGCAAAGCAATTTCCATTATTTCACGTGTAATGCCCTGAATTTTAATGTCCATTTGTAAAGCTGTTATAGCTCCTTCAGTACCGGCGACTTTAAAGTCCATATCACCCAAGTGATCTTCATCACCTAAAATGTCAGACAATACAGCAAAATCATCGCCTTCTTTAATCAAACCCATGGCGATACCAGCCACTGGCTCTTTCAAAGGAATACCTGCATCCATCATCGATAATGATGAACCACAAACCGAAGCCATTGAGCTTGAACCATTGGATTCAGTGATTTCAGAAACAATGCGCTTAACATATGGGAACTCTTCTTCAGAAGGAACCACAGCCATCAAACCACGCTTGGCCAATCGACCATGACCAATTTCGCGACGCTTTGGCCCACTCATGAATCCAGCTTCGCCTACACAAAATGGAGGGAAGTTGTAATGGAACATGAAGTCATCTTTGGTCTCACCTTCTATGCCATCAATCAATTGCGCATCACGGCCCGTACCTAATGTAGTGGCCACAATTGCTTGGGTTTCACCACGAGTAAACAAAGCCGATCCATGTACTCTTGGTAGAATACCCACTTCTACTGAGATTGGACGAACCTGGGTTGGATCACGTCCATCAATACGTGGTGAACCTGAAATGATTTTTCCACGCACGTGTTCTTTTTCTAACTTGCTAACCAGAGCCGATACTTCTTTGGGGTCATGTTCTGACTCTTCTCCTTCAGGGAAAAAATGTGCTGTCACAGCGCTGCGCATTTCATCTAGTGCAGCATAACGATCTTCTTTGACTTGATTAGCAAAAGCCGATTCAATTTGTGAACCAAATTGGCTGTTGATTTCATTTAACAAGGTTTCATTAACAACTTCTTCAGCCCATTCCCATTGGGGCTTACCATGTTCGCTTGCGAACTCTTTGATTGCATCAATAGCCACTTGCATTTGTTCATGACCATAATTAACTGCACCCAACATCACTTCTTCACTCAGTAAATCAGCTTCTGATTCAACCATCAAAACAGCTTCATCCGTACCAGCTACCACTAAATCTAATTTCGAAGTTTCTATCTCTTCCAAAGAGGGGTTTAACAAATATTCACCATCGTTATAACCAATTCTGGCAGCACCAATAGGACCACTGAAAGGAATACCCGAAATTGCCAATGCCGCTGAGGCACCCAATAACGCTGGAATATCAGAATCAATTTCTTTACTGAAAGACATTACAGTTGCAATCACTTGAACTTCATTCTTGAAGCCTTTAGGGAACAATGGCCTGATTGGTCTATCGATTAAACGACAAATCAATACTTCTTTTTCTGTTGGCCGGCCTTCACGTTTGAAGAACCCACCAGGTATGGCACCTGCTGCATAGAATTTTTCTTGGTAATTAACAGTTAATGGAAAAAAGTTGGCATCTGGTTTGGCTTCTTTTTTTCCCACAACCGTCACCAATAACATGGTATCTCCCATCGACACTTTTACTGCACCAGTCGCTTGGCGTGCGATTTGACCGGTTTCTAATGTAACGGTGTGTTTGCCGTATTGAAATTGTTTTACTTGTTTTTTCACTTATGTTTTCCTGGCCACTGTTGGCCTGTTATTTTTCTTTACTTACGAACTGGCAAGCTCCCTTGAACCTGCTCAGTCTGCTGTTTAACTAGCCCTTGCTAATCTAACAACAAAAAAAAACCCGCAATCATGCGGGTCTTTTACTGGCTTATCTACGTAGGCCAAGACGCTTAATCAGGTCTTGATATCTGGCTGTATCTTTTCGCTTGGTATAAGCCAATAATTTACGACGTTGGTTAATTAATTTAATCAACCCACGTCTTGAATGCTTATCTTTATTATGTGTTTTGAAGTGTTCAGTTAAGTTGGTGATACGGGCTGTCAATAAAGCCACTTGCACTTCAGGTGAACCGGTGTCTTTGTCACCCGTTTGGTATTCTTTGATAATCTCTTGTCTTTGTTCAACTGTAATCATAATTACTCTCGTCGAAGGGGGCATTGGTTTGTCAATTTAACCCATTGAAAAAAACCGAACTGCCGTCAGACGTGTCGCACAGCTCAGATGTGTCGCGTATTCTAATGGGTTTATTGCATAAGTACAACGCTTTTGCACACTTTTAAAGCGATGTATTTCATAACCAAAAAAAAATGCACAAGTTTGGGTTGACGGGTTTATCTTGAATTGGATTCATATGTACTCCTTAAGAGAGTC
>CALLLZ010000344.1 GCA_938008005.1 uncultured Marinicella sp.
GTGGGGCGTAATTATGTTGAACATATAAAGGAATTAAACAACGCAACACCTTCTGAGCCAGTTATTTTCATCAAGCCCAACTCAGCCATATCTACTGAGTTGGTTCTGCAAGGTAATGATGAAATTCATTACGAGGCTGAATTGGCCTTTATCGTTGATAAGGGAGAATTGGTTGGTGTGGGTTTGGGGTTGGATTTGACCAAGCGACATATTCAGAATCAACTTAAAAGTAAAGGTTTACCATGGGAACGTGCCAAGGCTTTTGATGGATCTGCTGTTTTTAGTGAGTTTGTCCCAATAGTTGAGCCCATCGAAGCTTTGAATTTTGAGCTTTATATCAACAAGCAATTACAACAAAAAGCTGATTTTTCTATGATGCTGTATTCGCCCAATGATTTGTTCAAAGAAATTAACTCATTCATGACCTTGGAAAATGGTGATGTGGTGATGACTGGAACTCCGGCTGGAGTGGGTCAGGTTCATGCTGGAGATGACTTTGTTGGCCGAGTTTATTCAGGAGATGTGTTATTGCTGGAATGTTCTTGGTTGGCTAATGGCTGAACTTGTTGTGCTTAAATCACAGACCCTATTTTTCTGGTTAGAAGCTTAAATATAAAGATGCTGTTATTCCGATTAAGCCAACGGCTACGAATCTCTTAACTCTAAACCCATTCCTTGAAACAACATCACGCTAATTCAGCCAGGTCCTTCAACTCCGCTGTGGCTCCGTTCAGGATGACAAAAACCCGATGTCATTCCGATTGAGCCTCAAGCGAATAGAGGAATCTGGTGAACGAAAGTCATGTCCTAAATTAACAATGCGGTATATCGGCCAGGTTCTTCAAGCCTGACCTTAACTGTTCTGTTCAAGTTCAGTATTTTGGTTTTTTGTTGCTGGTGTTGGCCATGAATAGGTCCAGATTCGTTTTAATACCGATCCATATTGTTTGAAAAAGCTGCCGGTATTGTATGGAATGCCATGCTTTTTCGCGATGGCTTCTACTTTGGGAGCGAGATCATAATACCTGTGAGCAGGAATGTCTGGGAACAGGTGGTGTTCTATCTGACAACTTAAGTGCCCAGTTAAGATATGAAACCAACGTGGACCTGTTAAATTGGAAGAACCCAGCATTTGTCTGTAATACCACTGTCCTTTACTTTCATCTTCGCATTCAGCTTCTGTGAAGGTGTGAACACCTTCGGTGAAGTGGCCGCAAAATATAATGGTTGAAGTCCATAAGTTTCGAAGTAAGTTTGCACCAATGTTAGCAGCCAAAATATAAAAAAACATGGGACCTGCTAACAAGGGAAAAAATAAATAATCTTTGAATATTTGCCTGCCAGCTTTGCTAAAAAACATGCGTTTTAACTCACTGTCTGAAAGCGAACTGGTGCGATTGCTTTTCTTTTTACCTTTGAACACCCTTTCAGCAGCCAGTTCATGGTAGGCCACACCCCATTCGAATAATAGGCTGAGATTAAGGTAGGTGATGAATTGCCATCTGTTTTTCGGACGCCAAGCCAAGTCATCACTCATGCGCAATAAACCATATCCAAAGTCACGATCCTTGCCAATAATATTGGTGTATGTGTGGTGTTCGTGATTGTGAATGCGCTTCCAAGATCCTGCATCACTGGCAATGTCCCATTCAAAATTACGAGAGTTGATGTTGGGGTCATTCATCCAGTCGTATTGACCATGCATGACATTGTGACCTATTTCCATATTGTCCAATATTTTAGCTAAAGCCAAAAGCAACATACCTGGTAATAAGAACCACAGGTTGAAAAAACATAACATTAAGGCCACTCGCCCAATGATTTCAGACAGACGTTGAATGCGAATGATGCGGCGAATATATTGTGCGTCTTTGGTTCCGATTTCACTCTTTACTTGTTTTCTGACTTGATCAAAATCTGTTTCAAGTTGGGTGTAATTTATTTTTGATTTCATATGGTATTTTATTTTTTACAGGTCTAAAGAGACATCACCTACGGCCACAGAAATACATAATTGAATGTCTTCTGCTCCAGTGTCTGAGTAGCTTTCAGTTAAAGTGTTATAAATCACGCCTTGTTGTTTGTGGCATTTGCATTGGTGGCAGACGCCCATGCGGCATCCGCTGATGGGGTTGGTGTCATTGGCTTCTGCTAATTCCAGTAAAGTTTTGTTTTGATCAGCTGTGTAAGATGCCTGAGTGCCAGAACGCGTGAACGTAATTTCACCATCTAATTGGCGGCTGAGTTCAGTGATTGGTTTTGGTCCAAACAGCTCATGTCGAATGTTTGAATCATTAACGTTCAGGTCAATTAATATATCTCTGCTGGATGTAATTAAACCATGTGGGCCACAAATATAAGCCAATCGATTTATATAGTCAGGGCACAATTTTGACAATTGCTCTGTATTGATTTGTCCGACAATACTTGTGTCTATCAAATTGATCTTTAGATTGGGTATTTGCTCTGCTAGCTGTTGCCACTCTTCGGCAAATAGAGGTTCAGATGATTGATTGTAATATATTAAATGAACATCTTGATGCGTGTTTTGGTCGGCCAATTCATGCAAAAAACTACGAAATGGAGTGATGCCACTACCACCAGCTATAAATAGCAGTGGGTGGCTAGTTTCATTGGATAGGTATTTGGGTAATACAAAATCACCTTGGGCTCTTGAAATCCTTACAGTTGAATTCTTGGATAAGTCTGTACTTAGCCAAGGTGTCACTTTGCCATGAGCTTGTCTGCGTATGGTCAGCTCTATCAAACCACTGTCTAAATAATAGCTCGGTGAGCTGGATATACTGAATATTCGGGTATACCTTACGCCATTAATTTCTACCTGTAACTCAATGTATTGACCAGCTTTAAATGAAGGCCATTTTTTTTGAGGTTGCAATACCAGTGAGAAAACCCATTCATTTTCAATCCTTTTTTCAATGACTTTTGCAAGAAAACCATGTGACTGCCAGTTAGGGTTTATCATTTGTATAACAGGCTCTAGGTAACCTTTAACCGAAGAATGATTGGTTAAAGTTTTACTCAGCCATTGTTGGATTGTTGGATTATTATTGGTCACGATATGATTTTGCCTAAGATCGTAGTTCATACTTAAATATTTTGAGCGTACAAGTGTACTCTTAAAATATTTATTTGCAATATAAATTTGTGGATAATTACGTGGTTTTGAATACTTAAATAGAGATATTTAAAACTATACATGGCTTGTGATTTTTACAGATTACATGTGTAAGCTACTGTTTTAAGATGTTCAGCTGTTCATATACCGTGAATTGAAACTGTTTGTAGATAAAATCATTTGTATATATTTTGTTTGGATCAGATTGTTTATCGAACTTACCATGAGGAATATACAAACTTTAGACGTGGTTTCTTCTTAAATGAACTGATGAAATATCCGCGTAAGTATAAAGTCAAGTTGATTTAACAATTGGTAACAATTGTGCTGAAAATTGGGTCTTTAAATTTGTTAACCTTTGTCTCTTAAATTGTCTAATTTGCAGTATTTGGAGAGAAGTCATGTTACCTATGTTCTTGAAAAAAGAAATTGTATTTATTGGTGCGTTGAGTTTGATGTATTCACAAAATTCATCAGCTGTTCAATGTCAGAATTATGATTTTACTGGAGCACCAGTTGATTTTGTAGTTCCAGCGGGGGCAACTGAAGCTGAAATTACTGTAGTTGGAGCAGATGGTGGAAATTCTCGTCCTAACGGGGCAGTCCAAGCAGGAGGGGAAGGTGCCACGATAGTGGCTTCTTTTACTGTTACTCCGGGTCAAAACATAACTTCAATTGTAGGTCAGGTAGGTAACACTGGAAATAATGCTGAAGCTGGAGGCGGAGGCGGGTCAGGTGTGTTCCTTGATAACAATGTGTTGATTGTAGCTGGAGGCGGTGGCGGTGGCGATAATACAGGAATTGGATTAGGTGGTGGTCAAAACGGTACCAGTGGTGGAAATGCATCTGGTGGGGGAGCTGGTGCTGGTGGAGTAGCCGGTGCCGGTGGTATTGAGGGTAATGACGGTGGATCAGGAAGGCCTGGAAATGGAGGCGGAGGTGGTTTGAATTCTGATGGAGGTACTTCAGCTCAACCTAACTCTTCAACCGGTGGTGGGGCTTGTGTGGTTGCTGGCATACCAACAGGTGGTGCTGGTGGTATTGATAATGAACAAGGTGGTATAGCGAACGGTGGTTTTGGCTGTGGTGCTGGTGGCGGCGGAGCTGATAGGGAATCTGGCGGCGGTGGAGGCTATAGTGGCGGTGGTGGAGCTGGTTCGAATGGTTTTCCAGGCGGCGGTGGTAGTTTTGTAGATGCTTCAGCTTTGGCTCAAACCAACACACCAGGTACAGATGGTGGCGGAGGGCAATCAGATGGTATGGTTACTGTTTGTTTTCCAGCTGATATATCTGTTGAAAAGGTATTGATCAGCCCGGGTCCTTATATAGCAGGCCAATCGATTGACTTTACCATTACGGTCAACAATGCAGGGCCTAATCAAGCCACCAATATAGATGTACTTGATACCTTTAGTAACTTAACGATTGATTCAGTAATGAGCCCCAGTTGCAGTGGTTTTCCA
>CALLLZ010000345.1 GCA_938008005.1 uncultured Marinicella sp.
ATTGAACGCAAAGCCAAAGTTTTAAAACGTTACCCTGCATCAACAGCCATTTACTTCCCCAATGGCAAAGTCCCCAAAGAAGGCCAACTAATTATCCAGAAGGATTTGGCCAAAACCCTCAAAGCCGTCGCCAAACATGGAAAGGCTGGTTTTTATGAAGGAAAAATTGCAAAAAAAATGGTTAAAGCCGTTCAAAAACATGGTGGAATCTGGACTTTAGACGACCTTAAAAACTACACCATAAAGGAACGTGTCCCTATCACCACCAATTATCGAGGACATCAATTGGTAACTGCAGCACCACCTTCTTCTGGCGGTATTGCCATTGCCACCATTTTAAATATATTGTCCGCTTGGGATTTAACTGCCATGAAAAATGATGGTGATTTGGCTAATCGCATTCATTTGGTTACCGAAGCCATGCGCCGTGCCTATCGTGACCGCAGTATTTATCTAGGAGATACTGACTTTGCTGATGTACCTATACAATTGTTAACCCACCCTTATTACGCAGCAGGCTTGAGAGCCAGTATCAACCCACACAAAGCACTCCCATCTGAGTTGTTACCGGGTATCAATGACAACCCCAAAGGTGAGGACACCACTCACTTTTCAATTATTGACACCGAAGGAAATATGGTCTCTGCCACACTGACTGTTAATACCGGTCTGGCTTCTGGTTTCATTGCTGATGGAACTGGCGTTTTATTGAACAATGAAATGGATGACTTTTCAGCCAAACCCGGCATACCTAATGCATTTGGCTTAATTGGCGATGACGCCAATAAAATTGAACCAGGCAAACGACCTTTATCCAGCATGTCTCCTACTTTTGTATTTTCTGAAGACAAAGTCGCTGTATTAGGCACACCTGGTGGTAGTCGTATCATCACCATGGTGCTATTAGGCTTATTAGATTACTTTGACGGTCACGATGTTCACTCATGGGTCAGCAAACCGCGCTATCACCATCAGTACCTCCCAGATCGTTTGTATACAGAAAAAGAGGCTTTTGACCAAGCAACCATTGATGCATTGAAAACCAAGGGGCATGATGTTGTTGAACACCGGGGACAATGGGGCAACATGCATGCTGTATCATGGAATAAAATAACAGGCGAGGTTGATGCTGCCAGCGACCCAAGAACAACAACTGGGTCAGCCATAGTTAAATAATGCGGTAAAACACCTTAGTTAAAGGCTTATCAAATGATGAGCCTTGGTGTTTCAGCTAAAACTATATGACACAGTTTTTTTTATTATTCTGGGCCATATGGCTACCAAGAAAATACAATCGATCACTTTTCTGTGCCCCTCCTCCAAATAAACCTATTGTGTTAAACAACATGTAAAATTCATTTATGAACATAATATTACATGTTTAATTGACACATTACGTCAGTTACATAAATTTCAGCTAAAAAAGTTCGACCAGTTCACAATTGTTAACAACTAAATCAAGTAATAACAAACCTAAAAAAGAACAATAAAACACTATCGAAACGTCTATATACATAGAAATCAACATAACTAAAGACACTTTATACCGCAAAAAAAAACAGCAACTAAAACAAGCAAGAATTTTTTAACAACCTTGTCCTACCTTATGATTACTCTTGTGTATTTAGAATTTATACTGACACCCGTGAGTATATTGGAGAAAGGTTTATGAAAAAAATATTAATTCTGTTATGTCTTATTTCTACATCCGCAATGGCCCAGAATATTGCAAAAATTGCCACTTTACCAGGCTCATCGGTAAAAAGCTCTCATACAAAGAATGCTTTTAATCAAAAAGCTGGCGCTGGCATGCAGTTCTGTAAAGGTAATCTTCTATTAAACCAAATGCCTAACCAAGCTGGTGGAACATTTATTGATATCGATTGTGAAAATTGTGGCACTGGCGTTCAGCTCATAGCTGATAACTTTTTACTAACCGCTGACAACTCTATTTCTGAATTTGTTATTTTTGGTGGATATTTTCCATCTAACGTACCATTAGCAACCGATATCTGGACAGTAAATGTTCATGAAGACAATGCAGGCGTACCTGGAACCATTTTATACACAGAAAACAATGTAGCTTCATCTCGAGCAACCACTGGCACCGTCTTATTTGGCCTTGATGAATATCATTTCCTATTGACTCTTGCAACTCCAATCGACCTATTAGCAGGAACTTATTGGGTAGAGATCCATAATGACAGTACTGGTAGCACAGACATGGTATTTATAGAAAATGCAGACCCAGATGTTAATTCAATTGCTGATGCTGTGTTTGCCACTACAGACCCAGCAGTTACATGGAACACGATAACTGGCAATGACTATGCACTGCAAATATGCGAAGAGTCTTATAATATTGATATAAATGTGACTGGCTTGGCAGCAACCAACTCGGTTAGTTTTGCCAATGGCGCAGACATTTTAACCATTAATGCTGATGGCATAGAAACGCTATCCACAATCAAAGAGGGCTTAACTTACGGCCCTGTTACTATAACCACCCAACCTGACACACCAGATCAAGTATGTTCCATCACTTCTGGTAATGCCTCAGGCACCGTTGCTGGTGCGGATGTAACTATTGACGTCAACTGCGTGACAACTCAATACAATGTAGATATTGCGGTCACTGGTTTAGCAGCAACTAATTCTGTCAGTTTTGCCAATGGCGCAGATACTTTAACAGTCAGCGCCGATGGCACCAATACCATTTCTACTTTAGATGATGA
>CALLLZ010000346.1 GCA_938008005.1 uncultured Marinicella sp.
CTCTTTTTCGACTTTCAATCTCAATTGCATCAAAATAGCCAGCTTCGGCCATCACATCTGCAACGATTTGCTCCTGAACCGATTCTGGAATCTCAATTTGTGCTGAACTGACAAACGATAGAATGATTAAAAATATAAAATTAACTGATTTGAACATGCCTGACTTCCTGTGTAACTTGGGTGGTGTAAGTTTATAAAAATGTGTTCTCAAAACCTGAGAACGGTCAATAAAGACTCTCAAATTAAATTCAAAAAAAATGACTCTTAATTACATACTCGTAAAACAGCCTCAAACCTTGTCAAAATAATTGAAATAAAGTGAAAATAAATTGCTTGAAGTAAATCCATTTATTCTAAATCCATGATATTAATAAAAAAATGGATGTTAATGTAAGTTATTATAATTTGCAAAGAGATCTTAAATCTTGATTGTAATTTTTTTACTTTTGTCATGAATTTGATACAAACAATAAAGTTTTATCTGTATCACCTTTGGGCCATTTTTAACCAGTTGGTCTTGAAATATTGAATATGCTACAGAGTTTTGAACAATTACAATCATCTTTAATTGCTAACAATACAAACTCTTCTCGTAACGACATTTTGTCACACTCCAGCCATGTACCTTTACAACTGTATAACCCGTGTTGCATTTGGAGCTTATTAACATAAATCTAGCTTAAATTTAGTTAGATTTTTCTATTTCGAACTAGGTTCGAGCCCGCTTCGCTAGGGATTAACCGGTCAAGCCGGGTAATGACGATAGTTTTTGATGTTTTTTTAATCAAAATCACTCCAAATGCACCACGGGTGGGGCTTTATAAGTTAAGTCGATTTAATAGCGCGTTTTTATAAGCTGCACTGACATTCACTACATCTCCATTACTTAGGATGGTTTTTAGTTTGTTGTGATCCGATATTTTTATTTCTTTGATCATTGATAATTTAATAATGGCTGATCTGTGCACCCGTATAAATAAATTGGGATCAATCTTGGTATCAATACTCTTTATGGGTACACGTTGGAGGTCTATGCCACCTGCATGATGAATTTCGGTGTAGTTACCACTGGCTTTGATCCAAAAAATATCTGCCACCGCAATGAATTTGATTGAGCCAATCGATCTGATGACAAGTTGGTTTAAATAGATATCCTCATTCAGTTGCTCAAGCTGCCAGTTTCTGACTTTAGTGATAGAAAATTCATCATTGATAAAATACTCAACCTTCTGAATGGCTTGGTCGAACCTTTCATCATTAAAAGGTTTTAGTAGGTAATCAATGGCCATCAGTTCAAAAGCCTCTATGGCATACTCATCAAATGCAGTAACAAAAACAATCAGTGGTGGGTTAGGGAGTTTGAAAATTGCTTTTGAAGCTTCAATACCATTTAAACCTGGCATATTAATGTCTAAGAAAACAACATCAGGTAACAATGAATTAATTGTTTTTAATATATCTGTTGCATCTTCGAGCTCTTCGAGAATTTTCCAGTTTTTATGTTTTTTTAGTGCGTCAGTGATGTTGTCACGAGACAGTGATTCATCATCAACAACAATGGCATTAATTTTATGCTTCATCTTGATTGATTGGAATTAAAACTGTGGTTTGGTATTGCCCTGAAATTTCTTGTTGGTCTATTTGGTAGTTCTCTGAAAACAATATGGCTAAACGTCGATCAAGGTTTTTTATCGCCATGCCCATTCCTTGAAAGTTATTTGTATTGGGCGAAGCTGCTTGATTATTGGTAACCTGAAACATCAGTTGTTGGTTAACTATTTTTATGATCACTTGGATTTGTTGTGCTTGCTGTCCTGGGTGATTGGAGTGAACAAAAGCATTTTCCACCAAAGTTTGTAAGATGAACGGTGGACACATAAGTAATTCATCTTCAACAATTTTGTTTAACTCAACATTGTACTTTTCTCCAAACCTGATTTTTTGTAAATCTATATATTTTTCGGTGAAGTGAATTTCTTCATTTAAACCTATTAACGACACTTGGCTGGCGTTGATTGAGAAACGCAACAATTCACCTAAATCAGCTATCAAGTCTAAAGTTTTGTGTTTTTCTGAACGCCTCACAAGCCCACTGATTGAACTTAATGCATTGTATAAAAAATGCGGACTCAATTGTGACTGCAAGGTTCTCATGGTCATATCAGAATAAGCCAATTTGTTCGCCGCTGTTTTCATCTCAATTTGAAACGCATGTTGTTGGTAATTTAAGCCGTAACACAATGAAAACAGGAACAAATATTGAATCACATTGATGTAAATGAAAATATAGAACAGTTCACCCGTTATCTGATCCATACTTGGAATTTTTGACAACGCAAAAAGTAACAAAAAAAAGTGATTCAAGTAAATGAATAATGGCAACCAAAGTAAGTTAACCAAAAAAAATGCCAGCATGATGTTAAAGCTTCTTTTTTGGTCGATTAACTCACCAACTTTTCTGTATAAAAAAATACTGAGGAAGGTCCATAAAAAAACATTGATCAACACTGTTTTTATAGTCGCAGGGGTCATAAAAAAACCGGTAGCAAATTTGTTACCATCAACAGTCAATACAAATAAATAAAATGCATTTAGACAAAGCCAAATCAAAAAAACTTTTACTTTTATTTTAAATAACATTGAATGTACGATTTTGAACCAGATCATTTAATTTAATGGATTGACAATCATACCCGTTTTTGTTTCTTTGTGAATGAGGTTGTGACCAAATGGTAGGTTGGAGGTGTGTTACTAATACCCAAACTATTTGATCACAATATAAATATATCATTGTGCATCACAAATTAATCATCAAGTAAATGACAGAGTTGGTCAGGAGATACCCTCTCAAGGTCCATAGAACCACTTGGCCCTTCATCAAAAGCATAATCAACCGTGGCAGACACACAATCATTGAAACTGATTTCCATGCTGCCTGTAACAACTGTATTTACCGCTGTTTGCTGATCAAACACACCGCCATCCGATAAGTACATGGTCAGTGTTGCTTGATTTAAATCGTAACTTCCTAAGGCAGTTATCCAGCGTTGTGTAGGTGTGCCTATTTTAAGTGAATTAGTGGAATCTTCAGCCCAGGTATACCAACCAACAAGCAACTGTTTCCTGTTTTCAATCACGTCTAAAAATAACCCAGAACCGTCAGTGGTTCTCTCGTACCAAGCACCTGATAATCCGGCGTTTATTTTGAATTCGACTGGCGCATTATTAAGTTCAATTTTACGCACTACATTAGGTGCAACCTGACTGTCATTACCAATGATGGTTGAGTCATTGACATATAAAGTTGAGCCATCAGCACTGATATCGATGCCGTTAGGTAAAGAAAATTCAGCATTAAGACCTTCTCCGTCAGCACTACCACGAACTCCACTACCAGCGATGACTTCAAGTTGACCGGTTAAGCTCAGTGAAAACACTTGGTGGGTGGCACTACTGACCAAATACAGTTGGTTATTTCCAAAGGTGATGTGGGCATTGCTGCCACCAGGTTTGGTTTGTCCACCTGGCGTGGTGGCAAGAATAGATACATCACCTGTTGGATTAATTTTTAGGATATGACCATTACCGTAATTGGTTACATAGAGGTTGTCATCGCTGTCAAAAGCCAATCCTGCTGGACAAGACAACAAAGAAGAGTTGATGAAAGTTTCAAGGTTCCCTTGTGATTGCTTGGCAATGGTGTTGTTGTTACAGTTAGCAATAAATAAATCACCTTGCAAGTTAAACTCCACACCAACCGGTCCTAATATCTCATCACCTTCAGCATATGTTTCCAAACTGCCATCAGAGTTTACTTTAATCACTTTCCCACCCACATAACTAGACTGGTACAAAGCTCCATCTGGACCTATCACATTTCCAGAAGCACTGTTAAGCCCACTTGCATATGTACTGACCTCACCTGCAGCATTAACCCGGTATACATTATCACCATTGGGGTTTATGGTGGTTATGCCATAGTCTGCAACAAACACATCCCCATTGGGTGCCACTGCCAAACCACCACTGGCTTGAAATGGTTCGGTTAATGTACTGACTTCAACGGCCAAAGCGGTTGAAGTTAGGGTACATGCCATCAATACAATACTGAGTTTCTTTTTCACTTGTTATCTCCTGAAATATTAACTTAAGCAATTAATCTAACAAATAAAATTCACCTCAAACATGGCTTGTTTTGGAAGAGAATACTGATGTTGTGAACTTGTATTTAAACGTGATGAATTAAATATCTGAATGGCATGCTCAACAAATACCCAAAAATATAATACTTAAAATAGGTTGTAAACAGTCTATCTTTACTACTGACTGAAAATAAAATTGCTATTTAAGGCAACTTTGATAAGAGTATCTTGTATTTATCAGACGTACCGTAAGTAGTACAATCAGTATGCTTAAAAATCATATACAAATCAAAACACAGGTATTACGAATTAAGTGATTGAATTCGTTAACTGACTCAACCAATAAAGTAGAAATGATTGCATGAACCCAGAAAAACTCGAAAGACAATTAGCAAAGCTCAAAGCCGACAACTTATTTCGCGAACGCCTGACCCGTACTTCTAAAGTCGGTCGTTATGTGTCAATAGAAGGCAAACAAATGCTGAATTTCAACAGCAATGATTATTTAGGACTGGCCAGTCATCCAGCCGTTATCTTGGCCGCTAACGATGCCGCCAGCAAGTTTGGTTTCGGTTCAACCGGTTCGCCGTTGATGTCAGGCTACACTTCATTGCACCAGGAGTTAGAGTTTGCGATGGCAGCTTTTCTAGGCTATCCGCGTGTGGTTTTGTTCTCTTCTGGTTATTTAGCCAACTTGGGTGTGGCTCAGGCTTTACTTAAACGCAAAGATTGGTTCATTCAAGATCGGTTAAACCACGCATCCTTGATTGATGCAGCACAAATAACCGGCGCGGAATTAAAACGTTACCCTCACCTCAACAACCAAAAAGCGGAAGATATTCTTAAAGAAGAAGTCAACCGATTTAAATTATGGGCCACAGAAGGGATTTTTAGCATGGACGGTGACAGCCATGATTTATTTTCGGCCGCTTTGAGCGCACATACCTACAATGCTTTGTTGTGGGTTGATGATTGTCACGGTGTAGGTGTTATTGGCGATAAAGGCCGCGGAGTTTTAGACACCATGACACTGAGTGAAGCCGAAGTCCCGATTTTATCCGGCACTTTTGGCAAGGCATTTGGTACCTCTGGCGCCTATGTCGCTGGCTCCAATGACCTGATTGAAACCTTGATCCAAAAAGCCCGCACCTATAAATACAATACGGCTTTGCCTGTTCCAGTGGTCGCTGCCACTTTAAAGGCTTTAGAAATTATTCAATCTGAACCTTGGCGCCGTGAAAAAATACTGGAGTTAATCCACATCTATAAACAAGGGTGTAAAAAATACGGCTTGGCCGAACAAGCGAAATTCACTGACTCGCCTATTCAACCTATTTTGCTGAAAACCGAAGCGGCTGCTTTAGAAAAATCGGCCTACTTAAAACAGTGTGGCATCATCACTACTGCCATCAGACCACCCACCGTACCTAAAAATCAATGCCGCTTACGCATCACATTAAACACTGAACTCGAACGTGAGGACATCGATGTCTTGATACAGTGTTTAATTGGTAATTATTAATAGAGACCTTTGCTCAATTCCGAATAAAAAAGACTCGCTGAATGAGGTTGTTTTTAACTTCATACATAGCGACTACGTCTACTGGACCATCAGGCAATCCATAAACAGTTTCTCGATCGATAGCAAAGTCTCCAATGTCATTGTTTGAATGAACACGACAAGATAAATCAGGTGTTGCAAACCTGGCTTGATACATGGCTCTAATCGCCTGCATGCCCTCAGCCAGCACTTCACCAGAAGGCATATCAATTAACGCCGCATCATCTGAAAACAAAGCACAAAATGCGTTTAAATCATGCTTATTATAGGCCTCTAGTTGTAAGGTCGCGATTTGTCTGGGTGTCATTATCGTTCTGCTTTTTGGTATAGAGATACCTAATTATAAACGCAGAAAACCGTGGTCATTCTGCGTTTATTAATTAATCAACTACCTTTATTTCAAGCACTTGGCATAAAAACCCATCATCGACTGATACAATTCAATGGAGTTGTTCTCATGTGCAAACCCATGACCCTCATTGTATTTCACCATATATGGCACATCAAAGCCCCGTTTTCTGAGGTTTTCAACCATCTGGTCAGATTCATTGATATTAACCCTTGGATCATTGGCTCCTTGAATCACAAACAAAGGCTTGGTGATTTTATCCACATTAAGTGCAGGGGATACTTGTTTCATGATTGCCTTTTCTTCAGGGTTGGTCTCATCATACCACTGAGCGTAAACTTGTCTTAAATACGGTTTCCAGTAGTCAGGAAAGGATTTATAAAAGGTAAATAAATTTGAAACACCTACATAATCTACACCACAAGCATATAAATCAGGCGTTTTCACCAAACTGCCCAAAGTAGCCAAACCACCATAACTTCCCCCATAGATGGCTGTTTTGGACCCATCAATAAAGTCCATGGTTTTAACATGCGCTAAACCATCTTCTAAGTCGTTCAACATTTTACGACCAATTTGTTTACTTCCTGCTAAATAAAACTTTTTACCAAACCCGCCTGAACCGCGATAATTGATTTGTAATGTGGCATAACCTCGACTGGCAAATAGCTGTGACTCAGGGTTAAAACCCCAGAAATCTCTGGGTCCATAAGGCCCTCCATGGGGATTAACAATAACTCGAACCTTGTTGTTTTTACTGGCAGCTTGCGGTATGGTTAAATAGCCATGAATGGTTAACCCATCCCTTGATTGAAATTTAATTGGGCGCATCTCTGCCATCGCCTTGGGGTTCAATTGTGGCATCAAATTAAACACTTCTTTGAACGACTTTTGGCTTACGTCATAAATATAATAGACCCCATACAGTCTGTCACTGTTGACATATAGCAGGTATTTATCTTCGTCATCCGTGTTACTTATAATCGAATACTCTTTACCTTTAAATTGTTTGCTGAATTTTTTGTGTAACTTTTTAAAAGTTTTGCTCAACGGCACAGTCACATTTTTAGTGCCGCTATAATGAATGTAATCAACCTCGTAGCCTCTTTTTCTGGATGTTGACATACCGGCTAAATCAAAAGTTGGGTTGGCGTATACTTTCTTAACAGTTTTACCTTTGGCAAAATCATAAATCAGAATTTCATCGGTATCATTCTCCAAGTTCGACATCACATACGCATCATGTGGGTTGGCTGTTTCATAGTTAAAGCCTATGATATAAAAACTATCCTGCCACGAAGTTTCGACCACTGTTTTAAAGGGGTCATTATTAGATAATCTATATTTTAAAACATACTCAATTCCATTTTGTTGTTGTGTATAGGCTTTTAGATTTCCGTCTTTATCAAAATCATAACCAGCAATGGGGTTGTTTGGGTCACTGTTTTCGAACAGTTTATCTAACTTTCCGGTATTTATGTCGACCTTAAAAGGTTCAAATATTTGCGGATTGTCTTTATTCATTGAAATAATCATGTGATCTTTCTGATCCTTTAGCTCATCAATGATATCCACTTGCACCTCATCAAAAGGAGTCAAGTGCTTTTGATTTTTACCATCTAAATCGACTGCATATAAACTGTAATTTTCGTCACCACCCTTATCTTTAAAATAGATTAAACGGTTGTTATTAACCCAACTGTAACCACTGATCAAATCTTTACCCTCAACAATCACCCGAGTCACTTCGTTGGTATCTGTATTCTTCACCCAAATATGTCTTTTGCTGTCCTTATCCTTTTCACGGTATGAGATGTATTTTCCATCAGGTGAAAAGCGAAAGGTGCTCTGTTTGGGTCTTTGGAAATAATCCTCAACTGAATAACCATAACTGCCTTTTTCTAAGCCAGCTAATTTCTTTAATTCCGATTCAGTTGACGGCAGTTCAGTATTGCCTGGCAACTTCTCATCCTGTTTTTCTGCCGAAACATTATTAGCCACTATAAAGCTGAGTAATATAAATATAAGTTGTTTGGAATATCTTCCAATTTTGGAAATGAATAGATTCGATGACATCAATGGACTCCTGTTTAATAAATCAATTTTACAAAGAACGTATCTATTTGAAAAAAGTTACCTGTTTTATATAAATCAGACTCTTTCAGATTGTTTTCAGGCTTTTCAGATTATGAAACAGTTTAATGAGGGGCTGTTTATTACTATAGGATAAGGAACACATGTCACCAAAATACTACTTAATCATCTTTTTTTTACAAATCAGTCACATCACTGCAGCGCCAATAATTATAACTGTAGGTGAAGCACAAGACCCTAACTGTGACTTCATCGACCTTCAGTCTGCCATCAACTCTGATGCCTTAAGCATGGACATCAGGGTTACCCATACCTTGGTCACCGATACCGGTATTTTTATCGAAGACCAACCGGTTAAAAATTTAAAAGGCGGTTATAACAACTGTGAGGAAGCGGCTCAAGGTATACAGCCACTAAAAACACAATACAGCTTAATTAGTAACGTGGACCAACCCGCAATCACAGTATTGATTTCTGAATCTCGACGTTTTGGTATTGGCGAAGCAGTTGATATGGAAATTACAGGTTTTGAAATTTTAGACAGTGACGGTGGAATTGATGCTCATTACAATGGCTTGGGTTCATCTTTTCTACTTGAGCTCAGCCATTTAAAAGTTCATAACAATTCAGACCGAGGCATGAATTT
>CALLLZ010000347.1 GCA_938008005.1 uncultured Marinicella sp.
CCATAACCAAGTATCCCAACCAAGCAGATTGGTTATGTGTTGCATCATCTCCAGCCGTCCATAACAACACGGTAGAAACGCCTGCAATGATGGCTGCAGCGATTAAGCCATTGACTAAAATAATTCTCAACATAAATTCACTCTGTTTAAGTTGGCTTTAATATTAATAATTTAAGTAAAAACTATCATCACCCAAACGGGTGATTTAATCATTATTTATTGATTTTTTTCATGAAGTCTTTTTTTCTTTTATTCTTCGCAATAGAAGTAATTATGGCAGTTGCTATCACAGCCAATATAAAAGGGATAGGGTTATCTAATGACAAGGATAAAGCAGCACCTAAAAACAATAACAACAAAGGTAAGAATATATTAAATAAAAGCATCTTCAGGGAATTCATAACTGTTAACCAATGATATTATATTCTTTTAACTTATTGATCGCTTGTACTCGACTGCTGACAGATAATTTTGCATAACCGTTTTTCAAGTGGGTTTTAACTGTATTGATAGAAACAAACAGTTCATCTGCAATGGCTTGGTTACTCAATCCTGCCACTACTTTTTCTAAAACTTGTAACTCTTTGGGTGACAAACCCAATTGCTTAATTGCAGCCATGTTTTGAGAATTAGGTTGTGTGGTTTGTTTCTTGGTTAACAACTGATAACTGATCCAAACCCCTAAAGCCATAAACCCAAGAGCAATGATCAGTATGTAAACCTGTTGGCTGATATCACGAACCAACCACTTATATTCCAAGGTTTTTAAAGCCACTACCACCGCAGCTAACAACGCACCATAAATGATGACAGTTTTTTTCATGAGACTTTTTCACCCTGCATCAAAGCATACTGTGACTGACGGTTTCTCCATAAAGAACCCACAGCAGACAACACCAATACTGCGCCTAACAATAAAATTAATTTTGAATCCAAAATAGATAAAAAACCACCCACGATGGCAATGATGACATTGGTGATACAAAAAGTCGTTGTTTGTAGACCCATCACTTTACCTTGGCCTAATTCACCAAAGTAATGTGATAGATAGCTAGGCACCATCCCATTGGTCATTGCAATGGCCCCACCAATGAATGCAAAAATAATGAATGTTTGTTGATATCCGGCGAAAGGTTGAATAAACAACAACATAGATAACAACGTCCCCCCAACCAATATAGCTTTTATTTCACCATACCGTGACTGAATTTTGGTCACCAAAGTACTACTGACAACAATCATCACCACAGTTAAACAAACCGTGGCCAATGAAATTATTTTACCATCAGCTTGATAATAATCTACGAACCAAACCGGGTAGAAATCATAAAACGCATTGAGCCCCATTGAATACAAAAAGTAAAACCAAAAAATCGGTTTAATCTCTATATGCTTTAACAACGTCAAGGAGTTGTTTTGCTTTACAGAAGTCCAAAATGGTGTGTCATCTTTGTCTTCTGCTTTGTCCTTATCAATTAAAAACAATACCAAAAATATAGATAGCACCATTCCTAACCCTGCCAACAAAAATACTTCTGCTACCCCATAAACCATCAAAAAACCACCTAATACCGGTCCCATCAGCCAACCCGTATAAGTAGCTGCATATACCATTGATAAAGCCTTCGTGCGGTCAATTTCTGGGTGTAATTCTGCTGCGATGGCTCTGGCAATTGAGATGTTGCCTTCACATAAACCGGTAAGGAACCTGGCAATGATAAAAAATACAAAAGATTCTACGTAAATAGCCCATGCAGTTAAGGCATAACCTACCACAGAGCCAAATAAGGTGATGAGTAAAACTTTCTTGCGCCCAAACCCATCTGATAACGCACCGATATAAATACTTCCAATCAGCAACCCTAATGGATACGTCGCTAAACAGATTCCCAATAAAACCTTTGGGTGGAAACCCATAAAATGGGTCAAATCATTGGCCGGATAATCAATAAAATATGGTGCCAATACAGGATATGGTAAAGCGATACCAATGGTGCCTAATAATCCCACCAACATAACGGTGAATAACACCCATTGAGGTTTTTTACTCATTTAGTTTTCACCTTATAGTTAATCGACATAACAATTAACTAAAGAATAAGTCACCGAACAGATCTCAATATATATTGTATAGTATTCATTTGAGTAAACATTTAGTTACACACCTATTAACCTTTGCTCAAATGCCTTTAATTCTACCAAGTCTTTATGATCAACATCGGCATTCTTCCACAGTTCTTTCGCTTGTTCAATGGCAGCTTTGGAAGCATCAAACTTACCCATTTTATTGAGCACTTTGGCTTTTAACAATATGGACTGGCCTAAAATAGGGTTGCGACTTAATACTTCTTCAAGCACATCAGCAGCATTTTGGTAACGTTCCACTTCAAATAAAGTCAGCGCTTTTTGATGTTTTAATTCATCAACTACATTCAAAGAATTCAAGGTCAAAATAGTTTGACTTGATTCTTCGATGGCTTGATCATGGAGCACAAGTGCACCCTCAAAATCTCCAGAATGTCGAGCCTCAACAGCCTGAGATGCCAATACAAATTGGTCGTAAATATTCATTTGAAACTGTTGTTTAAAAGCTTCGAATCGTTTCAATGATTCTGCTGCTTTATCATGGTCGCCTGCGAGCTCATGAATCCTCATTGCAATGATCTCTAACATTTGATCAAAAGGAGGTTTTGTTTCTTCCTGCATTTTATTAAAGGTATTCCACGCTTCATCAAATCTTTTTACATAAGCCAAATATGAGACTTGTTTGCTGCCATACAACAATTTCTGAGATAGGGGCGGTAAGTAAGACTCACTAATTTCTTGCATCTGATCCAGTATTAGCATGGCTTCTTTCAAACGGCCACTTAAAAACAGCATATTTTCTTTTTCAGTCAATACCTTGACTTGATCCGATGGAGCCTCTGCTTTAAGAAACAACTCATCTAAAGCCGTTAAACCCGACTCGATATCACCTTCAAAAGACATAATCTTGGCCAATCCCAAATCAGCATCAATACCATTGATGCTGATTAAGCTGGCTTCTTCAAAATGACTTTTGGCGGTTGCAATGTCACCGAACTGTAAATAAGTATGGGCCATTTCCAAATGCGGCTCTGCTTTATCAGGGTTTCTAGACTGGTAAATATTCAAGGCTTTGATCGCATTAACTTGGTCACTTTTTAGTCTATATATTCGTGCCTGATTGACCAAAGAAGTTGAATTAATTTCTTGCAACTCACTGAGTTTTTGATATGTCATTAAAGCATCATCTAACCTATGCCCTGCTAAAAGATAGTTAGAGCCCAATGTTTGAAGGGCATCAGCACTTTCTGGATATAGTTTTACCCAGTTCTCTAGTACTTTTATGGCTTTATCACTTTCTCCACTGACAGCGTAATAATTAGACTTTACTTTCAACGCCGACTCTTGAGATAAATTATATTCAAGATTTAAAGCTTCTTCAGCGGCTACTTTTGCCGCCTCAAAATCGCCCAAACCACGATAATAGTCAATCAATAAAACATAAGCCTCTGCCAATTTATCATCTAAAGACAAGGCTGCTTTTATGTGTCCAACGCCCTGCTCAAAATCATTATCTAAATTCACCGAGTTCAATGAAGCCACAACCAGTTTTATGGCTTCAATATCAGATGATATGTATTCAGAAATGGCCAAACCAGGAATTACATTGGCATCAACCTTGATATTAGCTTTTGTCAAAATAACTGTTCCCAGTTGCTCTGCCATATCATCTAAAGCAAATAACCAATCATCATAGGCCGATGAAATAGTGGTTACTAATGCACCAGTAACCACATCATACAATGAAGCCTCGAAAGCTATCTTTTCACCCTCTTTCCGAATTCGCCCTTTTATCATCCATTGTGAATCACGGTCATCAGCAATATTCATATCCAATGACAGAGGCTCCCCTATCGCACGGCCATAACCCTTGCTGGTGATAGCTCTCAACATCGCAGCAGATTCGTACGGTGTTCGAATCGAAATAATTGGATTACGCATCAAGTCTTTTGAAACCATCCACATCGCACCATAACTTAGCCAATCCAGCGACTCATCACCTGTGGTGTTTTCCCAAAAAAAGCCACTGACTTTCTGACTCAGGCCTGTTTTTGCCACTTCATAATCAATCAACTCACCGGTTTGAACATCTGCCAAGCTGAGAATTTCTATACCTTGAACTTCAGCTCCTTGAATGCCAACACTTTGAATTTCTGGTTTTATGAATGTATTAACAGCAAACCATGCTATGGCGATATTGAATGGAATAAATATGACTTGTTTTTGGGTCCATTTATCTTTACCGGGTCGACCATGACCCCACGCCAACAAAGCCACCAAAGGCAAAAACGCAATCATGATAACAAATACGTAAGAAGAAGTTTGATCTGGTATATCAAACCGATCACTCATCCACTCAGAAACCTCAACAGCAAGCCAAACTGTTGCAATATACACACCAATGATTTGCGGAATTCTTCTTTCTATCAATTCAGCAAACAGGCTCTTTTTTTCAGTCATGGGAATTTCATCAATTAGCTCAGATATGCATTATACTATGCTCACCTAACCATTGGTAAGCCCAAAGTGACTGATAAAAAAATTATCGACCTAGAGACTCGGATTGCTTTCCTTGAAGATTCCGTAGATGCCTTAAATAAACTAGTTTATCAACAAAGCAAGGAAATATCAGACTACCAAGAAGCACTAAGAACCATGTCGAAACACATGAAACAGGTGCAAAGTGATATCGAAGAATTTAAACCGCAAGATGAGGTACCGCCTCATTATTAGATGAATTCCGTGTTCGCTTCTTTTGGCTTATTAGTACTATTGTAGTTAATTGATCCGCCAAAAACCGCAAACACTACATAACTATGATGAGTTTAATTTCTGATTCGTTTCACTCACCAACCATAAACATCGACTGAATTCCTATAATGCCTCTTTTGGCTTCGTCAAAAATCGTATTTGTTTATTAAATTAATGTTTCTATTGTTGATTGACACCTTAAAATCAGTAATCACTCTAACAAACCCGTCATTCCCGTGAAGGTGGAAATCTATTCATAATATTGGCTGAATATCAGCGGCATTCTGAATATACATTTTCATTAATAAGCTTCGGCTCCACTCAGCCATCAACAGTCACATGCTGAGCATTTCAAGTGCATTGAAATATTTTAAAAAACGTTACTCATACAATAAGTGTGGTTTTGGCCTGGCCAACTCACTTAAATCGTTGACTGAGCGGAGTCTAAGTGTATAACTCATAAATCGTTCACCGAGCGCAGCCGAGTGTACAACCGATAAACCGTTCACTGAGCGGGGCCGAAGTGTAAACAACCTAAAATATTGCCCACCAAAATCACCCACACCAACCTTCCCGCTTACCCCCATCATAACGT
>CALLLZ010000348.1 GCA_938008005.1 uncultured Marinicella sp.
CTTCCTCATACAAAAAATTTGTGTGATAGAAGTTACCTCGCTCCCCCAAGGCTTCTCCATGATCCCCTGTAATTATTACAATGGCATCGTCAAGCAGGCTTTTATCTTCCAAAGTTTTAAAAATATCTTTGAGATAATCATCTACTTGAATAACTCCATTATCATAGGCATTTGTACTTTTTTCCTTCATCAGCTCAAAATTCAGCTCAGTTACTTTACCTTTTAATAACTCTTCTTCTGGTAAAAAACGATTATATTTTGTTTCATTTTTACCTAAATAATGCGCAGACATTAAATGTATAAAAAGAAACATAGGTTCTGACGAGTCATGCTGCAAAGCTTTTAACTCACGAAGAACACCTCTATCATCATTAATCTCAAACTCTTCTGAAAACCCAGATCCATCTATATAATAATCATGATTATCACCGTACAATTTATTTAAGTCCTTCCACACATGATCACCACTCAATAGTGCATATTTTTTATATCCTGCATCTTTCAATACATCAGACACATCATAAAGCCCATAACCCATGTAATTATAACTTCGTGATGTCAAAGCAGCCATGATTCCACAAGCCGACTCTGAACATGTGGAGTGAAATTTGTCTATAGTTTGAATTCTCCCCTGGTCATATAACTTACCAATAAAAGGGGTAAGTGCTCTACCATAACCACTATGAGGCATACGATCTGCCCTCAAAGCATCAACAACAATTAAAACAATATGAGTGGTCCTTTTTAGGGCGCTTAATTTTTTTAGCACACTTTTTCTGTAATTGATGTCATTTAAATTTTGATCTTTTCTTTTGGGGTCATTGTATTGATCTTCATTCAATGTAACGGCACTGAAAACAGGGTCATACTTCCATCGCCCTGGGTCACTTCTAGAGTAACTGAACCCAACAAGAAAAATAAAGTAAATGAAAAACAATAAACAGTATAAATAAACTTTAAAACCTAATAGCTTTTCATGAATCAATTTAATCAATGGAATCAGTAAAAAATAGGCTAAAATAATTAAACAAACAAGCATAGCGAAGATTAATAAATATACGACAGGAATAGAATAGTTTTCCATTTCAATGGCAGCATTCAGATGTCTTGGTAGAACCATCAAAAACCCGTATGAAATGTTCCCACCCCAACTGCTATTTGAAATCCAATTCAAACCATACAAACCTAACAAACCAAACCAATAGAGTGCTAATAATAAAGCACCCAATATCCTTATGATGAAAACGCTCGCACCTGTCTTACAGATTAAACTTAATAATAAACCAAAAGCTATGTGAGCAAAAACAATCAACTGCAAATGTAAGTACACAGCCTCTCGAGGAAAGTCAAATTCCACAACCAGCATGACAATATAAACCAGTGACACGAGAAGGTGGGCAACAACATAAAAACCAATCCACCTAAGTCCCTGTTTATGCGTTAAAGATTCATTGCCATTTGTCATACTTTATTCAAATTCTTCCATCAGATGCATTTTTAACTTTTCTGTCAGCTCTCTGTCAGCCGTCGAATATAAATTACTAGTCTCATTCGGATCCGATTTAAAATCAAATAAACGAAAATTAGACAACTTTCCCGCTTTTTTACTGGCCATTAACTTATATAAATTCTTCTCAGTTTCATATACCACCATCACTTCTTGCTCCTCTCTTATTGTCTGATGGTAAGTCATTCGGCCCTGCTGATATGGTTGAAGTAAAGATTTACCTTGCCACGAATTTGGCTTCGGTATACCCAAGCAATCTAACACTGTTGGAGCCACATCTATTTGAGTTCCATACCTTATATTCATTAGCCGGCAATCATCATTACTGGAAAACATCAGAAATGGGATGCTTATATCTTCATGAAAAAGAAAATATGAGTGAGCAAAATTATTTCTCTCACCCATTCCTTCACCATGATCACCAAGAATAAAGAAAATAGCATCATTCAAATAACCTTTCTCTTTTAGTATGTTAAAAATTCTTTCAATGTAACTATCTGTTTGACGCACTCCATTATCATAAGCATTTGAAACAGTTTCCTTGACGTAAGGATCGTCTGAATGTTTATCTAAGAACAACTCCTTAAATGGTTTATATTCATTAAAGGCTGGGATATTTTTCCCTAATTGATGTGCAGACATCAAATGTAAATAAAAAAATGTAGCCTGGTCATTGGATTTTCCTAATTGATCCAAATGATGAATCACACCCTCGTCTTCATAGAGCATATATGGTTCATCAAATTCGGTTCCATCTATATATAAATCGATATCTTTACTGTAAAATTTATCCAATCCATTGTAGTCATGTCGCGCGCTCAATATATATTTCTTTTTATAACCAACGTCTTTCAAAACATCAGAAAAATCATATAAACCTTCACCGATACCGCTGGCCGCTCTAGAGCTAAAAGTGGAGTATATACTGCATGTGGATTCCGAGCATGTTGAGGTAAAATAATCCACCTTTTGCAACTGTCCTCTGACATTCAAACCATC